>DATBWN010000282.1:0-19993 GCA_036514755.1 Dehalococcoidia bacterium
CGTCCGTCATGCCGTAGGCGCTCTGGAGGATACGCGCCGCCAGCGGCCCGTGGATGAGGACCGGCGCCGTCTGCTCCACCGCGTCCGGCTGCAGCCCGTGCACCGCGGCCAGCGCCAGCAGCTCCGGCGCTGTCTTATGGCGCAGCAGGTCGTGGCCCAAGACGGCGATGCGCGCTCGCTCCCGGTCGACGCCGTGTCTGTCGGCGAGACGAACGGCCTCCGCTTCGACGCGCAGGACGTGGTCGCGCAGGCCCATGGGCAGCGCCTCCACGGCGTCCCTCAGCCGCGACTCGATATCCGGCATCAGCCCTCCGCGCCCAGCTGCCGGCCGCCGAGCAGGTGCAGGTGCAGGTGATAAATCGTCTGGCCGCCCTCGGCGCCGACGTTGAAGGCGAGGCGATAGCCGCGCTCGCCGAGCTCCAGGTCGTCCGCCAGCCGGTTCGCGACGCCGACCATGTGGGCGAGGAGCGGCCCGTGTTCAACCGTAAGCTCGCGGGCCGTGGGGATGTGCTCCCGGCTGATGAGGAGGACGTGGGTCGGCGCCCGAGGGTTGATGTCGCGGATGGCGAAGAGGAGGGAGTCCTCGTGCAGCTTGTCGACGGGGAAGGCGCCCGTCGCCATGCGACAGAAGAGGCAGCCGGCGTCTGTGGTCACGCCCCTATCTTACCGCCTGCCAACAGGCGTAGGGGCGCAGCATGCAGCGCCCCTACGGTCCAGGCCGGATGTCGGTCCGCTATTCCAGGTAGCCGGCGAGGCGGCGCAGGCGGCGGATGCGCTCCTCGACGGGCGGATGGGTCGAGAACAGGTTGCCGAGCCCGCCGCCCGCGAACGGGTGGACGATGTAGAGGGAGGATGTCGCCTGGGCGCCGGCCGTCTGGGCCATCGGCCGCACCTGGACGCCGTTGTGCAGCTTCGCCAGGGCGCTGGCCAGCGCCTCCGGGTCGTGCGTGTACTCGGCGCCGCTCCGGTCGGCCGCGTATTCGCGCGTGCGCGAGAGCGCCATCTGCAGGATCGCCGCGGCGATCGGCGCGAAGATGAAGGCCAGCAGGCCGAACAGCGCGTTGTTGCGGTCGCGGCCGCCGAAGGCGCCGCCGAACCAGAACGCCATCATCCCGAGATAGCTGATGGCGCCGGCCATCGTCGCGGCGATAGAGCTCGTCAGGATGTCGCGGTTCTTGACGTGGCCGACCTCGTGGCCGATGACGGCGCGCAGCTCGCGGTCGTCCAGGATGCGCATGATGCCCGTCGTCGCCGCGACAACGGCGTGCTTCGGGTCGCGGCCGGTGGCGAAGGCGTTGGGTGACTCGTTGTTGACGATGAAGACGCGCGGCTTCGGCACGCCGGCGAGCTGCGCCACCTCGAAGACGATGGCGTGGAGGCGCGGCTCCTCCTGCTGGCTCACCTCGCGGGCGCCGGCCATGCGCAGCGCCAGCTTGTCGGAGAACCAGTAGGCCATCATGTTCATCAAGCCGGCGAAGACGAGCGCCATCAGCGCCGCGCCCGGCCCGCCGAGGGTATAGCCGAGCCCCACCAGCAACCCGGACAGGGCTCCCAGCAGAAGCGTAGTCTTGAGAGCGTTACCCACTTTGCCTTCCTCCCGGGCCTTAAGGCCGCCTATGGCGACCTCTGCCCGCTATCAATTATACGGGCAGCCCGCACCCGCTGGTGTTAAGCAACGGTTATGCGGGAGTGATCCGTCCGCGATGTGTCATTCCGAGCGAAGCGAGGAAACTAGCCCTGGCCGATACGCCACGTCCTGCCCTTAGCTAGATTCCTCACTGCGTTCGGAGGCGACGAGAGCGGCGTTGGCCCTCCGTGGCGCCTGAGCCGCGGGCAGCTATCATAGGCGGCGAGACCACCGACGAGGAGGCAACCAAGTGACGAAGCGCGTCGGCATCATCAGCGCGGGCGACATGGGCGCCGCCGTCGGCCGGCGGCTGCGCCAGGCCGGCCTCGACGTGCTCACCTGCCTGGAGGGTCGCAGCGAACTGACGCGCGCCCGCGCCGCCGAGGCCGGCTTCCGCGACCTGCCCAGCAGCGACGCCCTCGTCGGCGAGGCCGACCTCATCCTGTCTGTCCTCGTGCCCGCGGAGGCCACCGCCATTGCCGAGGCGGTCGCCGCGGCCGTGCGGCGTACCGGCGCCCGGCCCGCCTTCGCGGAGTGCAACGCCATCGCGCCGCAGACCGTGCTCGCCATCGAGCGCGTCATCGCGGCCGCCGGCGCGCCGTTCATCGACGCCGGCATCATCGGCGGGCCGCCGCGCGAGGGCTACAGCCCCCACATCTACTGCTCCGGGCCGGACACGGCGCCGCTGGAGGCGCTGCGCGACTGCGGCCTCGACGTACGCCGCCTCGGGCCGAAGGTCGGCCAGGCGTCCGGCCTGAAGATGGTCTACGCCGCCTCCACAAAGGGGACGACGGCGCTGTGGACGGAGCTGCTGGTCGCCGCGCGCGCCCTGGGGCTGGAGGAAGCGCTGCGCGCCGAGTGGGGGCCGAACCACGCCGTCGCCCGGTCGCAGCTCGCCGGCATCGCCGGCATGCCGCGACGCGCCCGCCGCTGGGTGGGCGAGATGGAGGAGATCGCCGCCACCTTCGCCGCCCTGGGCCTGACGCCGCGCATCCTCGAAGGCGCCGCCGACATCTACCGCCTCGTCGGCGACACGCCGCTGGCCAACCAGACCTCCCGCGAGCCGGACGCGAGCCTCGAAGAGGTGCTGGAGACGCTGCGCAGCCGCCTGACGGAGTAAGGGGGCGACCCTCGCGGTCGCCCCCTTTGTTTCTGCCGCCCTCCTCAACAGACCTGAGGGCTCTAGGGCTTACTTGAGCCCCGGCGACTGCCAATACGCCACAACGCCCGGACGAGGAGGAAGCCTGCTCCAAGCCAGAAGACGACGATAAGCGCGGCCAACACGCCAGCGCCCAGGCCGAAAGGTGTAGCAGCTGCCAAAGCGACTGGCGCCACGGGTGAACCGCCGCTCCTCGCCCTACGCCATCGCCGCGACCTTCGGCGGCTTCTGCGTCCCGTCCCGGCGCGACTCCTCGCACGCCTCTCGCGCCCGGTCGATGAGAGAAGAAGCGTCCGTGGCATCCTTCGGGTAGACGGCGATGCCGAAGTGGCACCAATAGTTGCCCAGCGCCTGCACGACCTTGCTGACGAACGCCTTGGCGTCGTCCTGGGATGCATGCGGCAGGCTGAGGAGGAACTCCGTCGGGCCGACGCTCAGCGGCCGGCTGATCGTCTTCACGTGGTTGGCGGCGATCTGCGCCAGCTCCATGCTCACCTTCTCGATCGTGTCCGCTGTCAGCGCGCGCCCCGGCAGCGTCACGTCCAGCGAGGCGAGGCTCATCTGCCTGCCGTCGCGGCGCGCGTCCTGCACCTCCGTCTCCAGGCGCAAGAAGAAGTAGTGCTGATGGAAGCTCGGCTCCGGCGCGACGGGCGGCGGCTCTATCACCTCCGGCTCCGCCACCATCGGCTCCTCGTAGGGCTGGGCCGCCGGGGGCGGGTCCGCGCCCGGGTCGTCCATCGGCGGCTCCTCAACGCCCGAGGCCATAAGCGGCTGTGCCGCTGCCGGCTCAGCGGGGCGCTGAGAAGCCCGGCGCCGGTTCGCCATCAGCCGCGTCGCCGTGTCGGCCGACTCCACCTTCCAGCGGTCGGCCGAGTGCACCAGGCGGGCGACGAGGAGGACGAGGACGGCCGAGTACGCGACCAGAAGGGCAAGCAGGATTGGCACGACGGCCACGGCCGGCAGGAAGGTCGAGGCAAGCCAGTCGGCGACGACGATGACCACCGGCCCGCCGAGGCCGAACTTCAGTAGGAAAGAGGTCTGCTCCGGCTCCCGCTTAAGCACCGCGAGGAGGCTCTCGCTGTTGTTGTTCATAGGCACACGCCTCCATCGGTAACATCGGCACATCGAAGGCAAAGATTAGGTTTTTCGTCGTCTCACCTCGGTTGAATGACCTATTCAGCGCTCGTGGCGTTTCAACGCGCGCCGGCACGGAAGGTACGCGCTGGCAGACCGGCATCTGGGAGCTGGCCGAGACGCTCTAGGCTGGAGCCGCGCCCTGGCGAAGCCGTAACATGGTTCCATGGCCGCGAACCTGGAAGGCCTCGCCCAGCCGCCGGAGGAGCAGCCAGAGCAAGAGGCCAGGCGCGCCCTCGTCATCGCCGCCCACCCGGACGACGCCGACTTCGGCGCCGCCGGCACGGCCTGCCTCTGGTCGCGGCAGGGCTGGCAGTTCTACTACCTCGTCTGCACCAACGGCGCCAAGGGCAGCGACGACGAGTCCCTCACACCCGCCGAGTTGACCCGCCTACGCCGCCAGGAGCAGCGCGACGCGGCCGCCATCCTCGGCGTCCAGGACGTCTTCTTCCTCGACTACGAGGACGGGGAGCTCGCGCCCGGCCGTCAGCTCCTGGGCGACGTCGTCCGCCACATCCGGCAGCTGCGGCCCCACGCCGTCTTCACGCACGACCCGGAGGCCGTCATCGTCCGCGACGCCTTCATCAATCACTCTGACCACCGCGCCACCGGCCTCGTCGCCGTCGACGCCGTCTACCCGGCGGCCCGCGACCGCCTCAACTTTCCCGAGCAGGTGGCGGCCGGCCTCCAGCCCCACAGGGTGAGCGAGATCTACATCTGGGGCTCGGAGCGCGCGAACTTCGAGGTCGACATTACCGACGTCATCGAGGCGAAGCGAGCGGCCCTGCTGGCGCACCGGAGCCAGTTCGGCGAGGAGTTCCTTGAGAGGGCCCTGGAGCGCTGGAAGAGCCCGGACGGTCGCTACGTGGAGTCATTTCGCCGCGTGACGATGGCCTTCTAAAGGATCGATGGCCGTGGCTGCAGCGACTTGCACAGGACGGACCCACTGCAGGGCCGACGCTGCCTTCGGTCAGACGGGCAGACCGGCAAAGGTGCAGACAACCTTGCCCGATTGCCCGATTGCCCGTTTGCCCGGGGGCGGCGAGGCGCGGGGCTGATGGCTGCTTACTGCCCCCAGTGCGGCACCAAGCTCGAGGAGCAGTTCATCTTCGGCCGGACGCGCGCCGTCTGCCCCGGCTGCAGCTACGTCCACTTCGAAGACCCGAAGGTCGCCGTCGGCGTCGTCGTCGAGAAGGAGGGGCGCATCGTCCTCGCCAAGCGCGGCCACGAGCCCAACTACGGGCTCTGGTCCTTCCCCTCCGGCTTCGCCGACGCCGGCGAAGTCCTCGAGGATGCCGCCCGGCGCGAGGTCGAGGAGGAGACGGGCCTGAGCGTGCGCATCGACCGCCTGCTGGGCGTCTACTCCCGCGCCGGCGAGCGCACCATCTTCGTCGCCTACGCCGGCACGGCCATCGGCGGCGAACTGGCGGTCGGCGAGGAGTGCCTGGAGGTCGCCACCTTCGCGCCGGACGCCCTGCCGGAGCTCGCCTTCCCCCACGACGACGCCATCATCGCCGCCTGGCTCGATGGCCGCCGCCGCCCGCCGGACAGCGCAACGCCAGAGGTCACAACCTGATCTCGACCCGCCGCGCCGCCAGCGTCCTCCTCATCCTCGCGCTCCTGCTCGCCGCCCTCGTCGTCGCTTGCAGCGACGACGAGCCGGAGCCGACGCCGACGCCAGCGGCCACAGCAACCCCGGCGCCGACAGCGACGCCGGCGCCCGCGCCAGAGGGGACGCCGCAGCCGCCGCGCGACGCCCGCCCCTTCCCGCCGGAGCTGCGCGCCCAGGTTCAGCCCCTCCTCGACCGCACGGCGGAGATCCACGGCTCGCCGCCCAGGGGCGAGGTCGCCATGAGCCTCGTCGGGCGCACGCAAGCCATCGAGTACTACCGCAACGGCTTCGACGCGGAGGACCTGCGCGACACGCAGACCCAGGAGGACGTCTACCATCTGCTGAGCCTCATCCCCGAGAGCACCGACCTGCTGGACACCTTCCTCAACCTCCTGGGCGGCGGCATCCTCGGCTTCTACGACCCAGAGCTGGACGCCTTCTATCTACTGGACGACATCGGCGGCGTCGACTCCTTCACCAGCCGCACGACCGTGGTGCACGAGTTCACCCACGCCCTGCAGGACCAGTACTACGACCTCGACGCCACGGGCGAGAGGCTGCGCGACGACTGGGACGCGAGCCTCGCGTTCTCTCACGTCGTCGAGGGCGACGCCGTCGCCACGGAGACCGCCTACTCTGGCTTCCCCGTTCGCCTCACCAACTGCTTCACCATCCCCGGCGTGAGCAACAGCGGCACGCCGTACGTCATCCGGCGCGACCTCATGACCTGGTACGAGGATGGCTACTGCTTCGTGAAGACGGTGGCGCCGCAGTTGGGCCGGGGCAGCCTGGGCATCTTCGAGAAGCTGCCGACGACGACGGAGCAGATCCTCCACCCGGAGAAGTACCTGGCGGGCGAAAACGCCGCGCCCGTGAGCGCACCGCAAGTTGACCTCGGCGAGGGCTGGGGCGAGATCGACACGAGCACGATGGGCGAGTACCTGCTGCAGAACCTCCTCGTCCTCGGCCTGCCGGGCGAGCGGCCGCGCGTGCAGGAGGCGGCCGCCGGCTGGGGCGGCGGCGCCTGGCGTCTCTACGGCCGCGACGACGCCCGCCTCATCGAGGCCGCCGTCGTCTGGGACACGCCGGCGGACGCGCAGCAGTTCTGGATCGCCCTCGCCGACTCCGTCCGCGCCCGCGCCCAGAGCTTTGACGGCGCCGAAGGCGGCTTCCGCGCCACGCTGGACGGCAAGGCCTGGCGCGCCGTCGTCGCCGGGGATCGCGTCACCTTCCTCGTCTCGACCGACGCCGCCGCGGTTGAACGTGCAGCGACCGTTCTGGGGCTGCCATAGAGGCTCCGGCGTCCGAAAGCGCAAAGCGGGTACAGGGGCGCAGCCCCCGACGGGGAGCCTGAGGGGTGTCCCCTCAGAAACCAAGCTCTCTCTTCACCAGCGGAGCAGACGAGCCAGAGGCGAAGATGCGAAGCGATGGCCGCTTAGAGAGCGCAGTGGCAGGATGCCGCCACGCTAGTGGCCTACTGGCTCAGCACCGCCTCAATCGCGTCGCGCAGCGGGCCGATCTTGAACGGCTTCGAGAGCACCGGGTTCGACACGCGCTGCAGGAAGGCGCGCGTATCCGGGCTGACGGTGTCGCCGGTGATGAAGATGATCCGCCGCGCCAGCGCCGGGTCGCGCTGCCGCACCTGGCGATAAAAGGAGGCCCCGTCCATCCCCGGCATCTTCAGGTCCGTGATGATGACGTCGAAGCGCTCCCGCTCGACGAGGTCGGCCGCCTCGATGCCGCTGCTCGCCAGCGCCACCGAGTGGGCGTCCAGCCGGAGGATGTCGTGCAGGAGGAGGCGGATGTTCACCTCGTCGTCGACGACGAGGACGCGGCGGCCGCTCACGGCCGTCGGCGCCCCGACTGCGCCCGCGTCGCCCTCGGAGGGTGACTCCCGCTCCTCGCCGGCGCCCACGGGCAGCTCGATGTGGAAGACGGCGCCACCGCCCGGGTTGTTCTCCGTCCAGATGCGGCCGCCGTGCTCGTCGACGATGCTGTAGCAGATCGTCAGGCCCAGGCCGGTGCCCTGGCCGACGTCCTTCGTCGTGTAGAACGGGTCGAAGATGCGCCGCTGCGTCTCCGGCGGGATGCCGGGGCCGTCGTCCGCTATCGAGATGCGGGCGCCCGCCGGCGAGCCCTTGGTCACGACGGTCAGCTTGCCGCCGCCGTGGGCGTCGATCATCGCCTGCTCCGCGTTCTTGATGACGTTGAAGAAGACCTGCTGGATTTGGTCCGGGTCCACCCAGACGCGCGGCAGACGCGTGTCCAGCGTCATGTCCAGGCTGATGTTGCGCACCGTGAAGTCGTAGCTGCGCAGCTCCAGCACGCGCTGCAGGAGGGCGTTCGCGTCCGCCATCTCCTTCGTCGGCTTGCGACGGCGGGCGAAGGAGAGCAGGTTCTGGACGATCTTCGCCGCTCGCTCCGCCTCGTCGTAGATCGTCTGGATCTGCGTCCTGATCGTCTCGTCCAGGTCGCGCGCCAGCAGCAGCTGCGCGAAGCCCATGACGCCCGTCAGCGGGTTGTTCAGCTCGTGGGCGACGCCTGAGACGAGCTGGCCGACGCTCGCCATCTTCTCCGACTGCAGCAGACGCTCCTGCAGCAGCCGTTCCTCTGTGTGGTCGCGCAGGGCGATGAGGCCGCCGGCGTCCGTCTGTGAGGCGGCGATGGCCACGTGCCGCGACTCCGGCGGCGGCGTCACCGTCTCCTTCACGGCGGGCGCGGACGCCTGCGCCGCCTCGGCCAGGGCCTCGCGCAGCGCTTCCGGCGCCGGCCGGCCGAGGCCGCCGCCCATCGCCCCCAGCAGGCTCGTCCCGGCCTCGTTCAGAGGCCAGGCGTTGCCGGCGCCGTCGACGCGCACGAGGCCAGCGCCCAGCAGGTCGGCAAGACGGAGGAGGGCTGAGTTGAGGGTCGTCTCCCCTGTGGCCGCTTGGCCGAGAGACCCTGAGGTTTGCGGAGCGAGAGCCATATGCCGCCTCCTTGCTCCCGAGGAGTCAGGGACTGCGCTCCCGCCGTGCGCGGGTAAACACTAACACATCGGCCCAAGATCGACTATGCGGGCCGGCCCGCATAGTCGATCGCGAGGCATGCCTGCGAGCGAGGCGAGGCAATCTCGGACGCTCGGATCGGCATATTGCACCACAGAACTCGTCGCAACCTGCCGAGATTAGCAAACGACCGCGTCTCTTTAGGGCACGCAAGCGACGCGGGCTAAAGGATTCCCTCATAGGAGGGGAGCGCCAGGGAACGGGATACTGCGAAAGTCGGAGCACGGTGGCTCCCAATCGCAGCATCCCGGAGGAAGCATCCCTTGTCGACGACCGCCTCGGACCCGGCCGCGCCGGAACTGGAAGAAGAGGACGAGCTCACCCGCACGGTCCGCGAGTACATGCCACTCGTCCGGCACGCCGTCAACCGCATCGTCGCCGGCTCCAGCCAGACCAGCATCCTCCAGTACGAGGACATGGTCAGCTGCGGCGTCCAGGGCCTCCTGGAAGCACACAAATCCTACGACCCCACGCGCGGGGCCAAGTTCTCCACCTACGCCCTACCGCGCATCCGCGGCTCCATCCTGGACGCCCTCCGCGCTGCCCACCCCTTGCCCCGTTCCCTCCAGAAGCTATCCTCCGACATCGAAAAGGCCGTCTCTTCCCTCTACGCCGACCTCGGCCGCACGCCAACGAAGGCTGAGCTGGCCGAGCGCCTGGGCCTGCCCCTGCCAGAGCTCCTCGCCATCTCGAGGGCCAGCAGCATCCGCGTCCTCTCGCTGGAGAGCCTGGCGGAGCTGACCGTCAACGGCGCCACCGAGAAGCTGGTGGAGATGGCGGACGACGACCCGGGAATCGACCCGCACACCGTCGCCCAGCGCGAGATCCTCCGCCGCCAGCTCCTGGAGGCGATAGGCGACCTGCCGGACCGCGAGCGGGAGATCATCCGCCTCTATTACATCGAATCACGCTCGCTCAAGAGCATCGGCAACGCGATGTCGATTTCGGAGTCGCGCGCCTCCCAGCTGCGGCACCGCGCCATCCGGCGCCTGCGCCTGGCTCTCTCCAGCGAGCTCGCCGAGGCTGCATAGTGGACGACATCACGATCGTCGGCGGCGGCGCGCTCGCCCGCGCCTGCGCCGACGTCCTCGGCCGCGCCGGCTTCCGCCTCCGCCACGCCTTCGAGGTGGAGAGCGGCGACAAGACGCCCCTCATCCTCGGCGAGGTCAACGGCGCCTACGCCATCGCCCGTCAGGCCGTCGAATCCGGCCGCCCCGTCCTCATCACCGGCCCTGCCTCCCTGCCGCCGGAGCGCCTCTCCCTCCTTCTGGAGGCGCGGGGGCGCTCTCAGGCGCTTTTCGTCTGGAGCGGCCGGCGCTACCATCCGGGCTACCGCTTCGTCGGCGGCCTCATGGAGGCGGACGCCACCTGGCGGCCGCGCTACGTGCGGCTGGAGACTCTGGGCGTCGAGCCGACGAGCAGCGCCCTGATTCGCTGGCGCACGCTGGAGGCGCTCGCCCTCCTCACCGGCATCGCCGCGGACGCCCCGCTCAGCGCCGCCGCCACGGCGACCCTGAACGCCCTGCGCAACGCGCCGGACCTCCTCACCATCGTCCTTGCCTTCAAGGACCTCGATGCCTTCCTCCAGATCGGCCTCGGCGAGGCGCTGGAGCGGCGCGAGATGCTGCTCGCGGCGGCGAGCCGCAAGGCCTTCGTCGACGAGCTGAACCAGAGCACGCCGCTGCGCCTGGTGGAAGACGAGCCGGCCGGGCGCCACGCCGGCTCCGCCCGCTGGGTCTCCTGCGCCCCGCCCACGGAGGAGGAGCTGGCCCGCCTGCAGTGCTTCGCCTTCCTGGACGCCACCTTGAAGCCGAACTTGGCCTCGGAGGAAGCGAACGTCTGGCTGCGCGCCCTCTCCGCCCTGCAGGCCATCGACCGCTCCCTGCAGGCCAACGGCGCCGCCGTCGCGGTGTCGATACGGGAGGAGGAGCCGCGCTTCCGGGTCATCAACGGCCAGTCGCTCACGCAGCTGCCGCCCACGGTCGCCTGAACCATCTCGAACGGCGCACGAAGAAGGCGGACCGTGGTCCGCCTTTTCTATTTCTGATGAACTGATGGCTGCTACTGGGGGCTAGTCGTCCTTCGCTTCGGGCTGAAGGGCGAGGCTGCCGTGAGTCGGCGTCAGGTTCGGCCTGGGCCCGCGACGGCGCAGCAAGGCCGTCGAAGGAAGCGCCTCTTCGGCGAGGAGCTCCTCGCGCAGCACGGTTATCTCCGCCGGCGCGGCGATACCGAGCTTGACGCGGTCACGTTCCACGCCGAGCACCATGATCTGGATGTTGCCTGAGATGATGATCGACTGGTCGATCTTCCGCGTCAGTATCAGCATTGCTCATCCCGAGGCCCGCGCGGCATAGCCGCCTCAAGCGGACGCTCTTCTCCTGCTCCTAAGTATCGGCAGGAATCAAGCGCGGGATTAGGGGAGATAGCCTAGGTTAGCCAGCCGGCCAACGAGCGGCGCAGCGTCGCCGGCGTGAACGGCTTCAGGAGGACGGCGTCCGCGGCGGCGTCCTCCGGCGGCTCGCGGCCCGTGAGGAGAACGATGGGAATGGCGGCTGTCGCAGTGTCGGCGCGGAGGCGGCGCAGCACCTCGGCGCCGCCCAGGCCGGGCAGGCCCAGGTCGAGAAGCACCAGGTCCGGCCGAGCCTCCTGCAGCGCCCGGAGGGCGGCGCGCCCGTCGGACACGGAGGCGACCTCGCAGCCGCTGCCTTGAAGGCTGGCGCTGATCAGGGCGCGGATCGCCGGCTCGTCCTCGACCACCAGCACGCGCTTCATCTCGACGCCTCAGATGGAGCTGTCACCCTCGAGCGCGGGATGACCGGCGACCAGCGGGCGCACCTCGTCGGCGGCGCCGTAGTCGATGCAGTCGCGGTAGGTCGCGTAGATGGCGCGGTCCAGCAGCCGCAGGCCGAGGGGGTTGAGGTCCTGGTTGTACTCGCGGCGCAGGCGGAGGAGCCGCTCCAGCCGCCCGACGAAGAGTGCTCTTATCTCTCCCTCTGTCCCGCGGGACGAGGGCGTCTCAGATGACTTCATCCCGTCCTCCTCTAGGTCAGCCGTCGGTGTCCGCGGCCGGCGCGGCGTCGAGGCCGACTAGCCCCTTGCGCAGCGCGTAGCGAATCAGGTCCGTGCGGTTCTTGGCGTGGAGCTTCGTCATGATGTGGGCGCGGTGCGCCTCCACGGTCTTTACGCTGATGAACAGCTCCTGCGCGATCCTTTGGTTGGAGGCGCCCTCGGCGATGAGCTGGAGCACCTCGCGCTCGCGCGCCGTCAGCAGGTCGTAGCCGACGCGGCCGCTGTTGCTCCGCAGCTGCCAGAGGTAGTCCGTCAGGTCGCCGTCGCCGATGCTGGAGCTGAAGTAGGGGTTGCCGCGGTGCACGGCCTGGATGCCCAGCAGCAGCTCGTCCACCTCCGACTTCTTGATGACGTAGCCGTGGGCGCCGGCCTTCAGGGCGCCGGCCACGTGCTCGTCCTCCATGTAGCCGGTGAGCATGAGGACCTTGGTCTTGGGCAGGCGGTGCCGGATCTGACGCGTCGCCTCGATGCCGTTGAGGCCGGGCATGATCGTGTCCATGAGGACGACGTCCGGCAACAGCTTCTCGGCCAGATCCACGGCCTCGCGGCCGTTGGCAGCCTCGCCCACGACCTCGAGGCCGTTCTGGTTCTCGAGCATGTAGCGCAGGGCCTGGCGGAGCACGGCGTGGTCGTCAGCGATGAGTACGCGGATGCGCGGCGTGGCGGGAGTGCGCGTCTGGCCCTCGGCGCGCGCCGGGGCGGTGTTGGCGGGGGTGCGGTTCATCGATCCTCCTTGGCGCTGGCCCGTCTCCGCTCTTTCGAAGCGTAAAGAGCAGGCGCACCGCCTTATATCACGATTCGCTGTCGCCCAGCAAGGCTATATCCTGGGCTTCTCGAGGGGCGCCGGACGACGGCCGCGCCCCGCCGGCGGCCGTCGCCACGCCTGCCTGCCCGTCGGGCAGGCCGACTGGACCCTTCGGCTCGATCTCGATACCGGGGTCGAGGTCATCTAGGACGGCCGGGTAGTGACGCGTGCTGCCGCACTCGCGGCAGACGGCGGCAATGCTGCCGTCCGCCGGCTGCCCCAGCAGCCAGTGGTGCCGGCAGGCTTTGTCCTGAGCCTGTCGAAGGGGTGTATCCGGAGCCTCCGGAAGGGTTGCTGACTGAGTCATTGCACTCATGACGCCCGCAGTCTAGGCGTCGCGAGAAAGCGGCTCCATCGGGGAATACCCTACATTCTCGAAGGCATCAAGCCGTCAGCAGGTAGCGCCGCCGCACCCAGGCGCTGATCACATCCATCACCAGCACCACCGCCAGCAGCAACAACAGCACTGTCAGCAGGCGCTGATACTGCAGCGTCTGCACGTAAACCTGGATGTAGAAGCCGATGCCGCCCGCGCCGACGAATCCCAGGATGGTCGAGGCGCGGATGTTGTACTCAACCATGAACAGAAGCTGGCTGACGACGCTGTTCGCCGACTCCGGCCACAGGACGAAGCGCGCCAGCTGCAGCCGCGATGCGCCCGTGCCGCTCACAGCCTCCATCACCTCCGGGTCGACACCGTCGAAGAACTCTGCGTAGAGCTTCGCCAGGTAGCCCACCGTGTATATGGCGATGCCCAGCGTGCCGGCGAGCGGGCCCAGGCCGACGACGATGACGAAGAGGATCGCCCAGACGAGCGAGGGGATTGTCCTCAGAACCGCCACCAGCAGCCGCACCGGCGCGATCACGGCCACGGGGTTTAGGGCCGACGTACCCAAGAGACCCAGCGGCAGCGCGATGAAGAAGCCGAGCAGCGTGCCCGCCACGGCCATCTGGATCGTCTCGGCGAGCGCGTCCGTGACCGTAGACAGGATGCCCGTGTCAGGCGGCACCGAGTCCTTGCTCAGCGTGCCCAGGTTCTCGATGCCGTCTGCCAGGCGCTGCAGGTCGAAGAAGCCGAGCTCCGCCATCAAGGCTACGAGCACGAGCAGGCAGACGCCGAAGACGAAGGAGTCGCGTCTCACTCCGCCACCATCGCCATGTCCGGGCCAACGCTTGCCACGGTCTCGACGCGCCCGTCCCTGACGACGACCACCTCCGTCGCGAACTGCGCGACGAGGCCGGGTTCGTGCATGGTGCAGACCCAGGTAATCCCCTGCTCCTCGCCGATCTGGCGTGCCAGCCGGACGATCTCTTGGGCCGTCGTCATGTCGAGGTCAGACACGAACTCGTCCGCGAAGACGATGCCCGGCCGCTGCAGGAGCGTCCGGGCGATGGCGACGCGCTGTCTCTGGCCGCCGCTCAATCGAAAGGCCTTCTCTTCCGCCTTGTCCGCGATGCCCAGACGCCGCAGCCACTCCAGCGCCGCCACGCGCTCCTCGGCCGGCATGAGGCCGAGCAGGCTTCGCACGCTGCCCACGCGGCCCAGCGAGCCCATCAGGACGTTGTCCAGCGCGCTCATGCCGCGCACCAGGCCGAGCTGCTGCGGTATGTAGCCCAGCCGCCGGCGGAGCGCGCGCCGCATGCCGTGGACGGGCTGACCGAGGACGCTGAGGGCGCCGCGCTTGGGCTTGAGGAAGCCGGCGAGGACTTTGAGCAGGGTTGTCTTGCCCGACCCGGACGGCCCGATGATGCCCAGGAAGGCACCCTCACGGACCCGAAGGCTGACGTCCTTCAGCACCCACCTGTCGCGGGCGTAGGAGAACCAGAGAGACTGCGCCTGTACGGCTAGACGGCGCGACTCATCCTCTAGCGTGCAACTCGCTCCGTGAACGCCAGCCCCGTGAGGTCCAGGTACGTGCGGAACGATGCCAAATGCTTCGTTGCGTCCGTCCTCTCGAAGCCGACGAAGATGCCAGAGATGAAGCTACGCATGAGCGTCCTGTACTGCGGGTCGCTCAGCCCGGCGATCGCCTCGACGACCTTCGATCGCAGCGGCTCCTTCAGGTCCTTGCTTAACACTACGCCGTGCGACGGCAACGGCCCCTGCGACTCGAGGACGCGCGTGTTGTTCAGCACCTCGTTATACAAGTTCTCAGCCACGTCTCCGGCGATAACCGTAACATCGACCTGGCCCGACTTCAAAGCCTCCCAGCACTGCTGATAGCCGCCGCCGAAGATCACCTCGCCGAAGAACTTCTTCGGGTCGACCTCCTTGCCCTTATCCGGCTGCGCCAGAAGGCCGATCTGCACCAGGCGGCCCATCGGCCCCACGTAGCCGGAGCCGGAGACGGCGCTCGGGAAGCATGCCTTCTTGCCCCTCGCTGCTTCCAGCGTCTGCAGGGCGCTGTCCTTCTTCACCACCCAATACGAGTAGTAGAAGGTCGCCTCCACCTTCTTGTTCTCGTGGATGACCTCCCGCACCTCGGCCAGCGCCAGCTCGCCGCCGCCCAGCTCCACCGCCAGCTGCGCCGGCCAGGCGCCCATGAAGGCGACGTCAGCCTGCCCGAAGCGGATCGCCTCGATGACGCCCGACTGGCTGAGCGGGATGTAGATCTCGACGTCGACGTCGAGCTTCTCCTCCAGATAGGCCTCAAGCGGCTTCGCCTTCTCCAGCGTCTCCGCCGTTGCCTGCGCTGGCTGGATCGCGACGACGAGCTTCTCCTTCGCCTCCTCGCCATCGCCGCCGCAAGCGGCCGCCGCAAGCGCGACCAGGCCAATCAACGCCGCCACGAGGCCCAGCATCAGTTTCGACTGCACTTTCAGCTCCCCCTTACCGAGATTGAGGCTTAGTACATACTAAGCTCTGGCTAATGTCAAGCCTAATCTTGGGCTCCGCCTCAGCGGGCCGTCAAGGGCCGTTCGGCCGATTCTGAAGGGCTACGGGACGCGCCCCACGGGCACGATGACCATCTCGACGCCGTCCGGGCCGGGAAGCACCCGACCTTCCACGCCGAAGACCTGGCGCAGCGTCTCCGGCGTCAGCACCGCAGCCGGCGGCCCCTCGCCGTAGACGCGGCCCTCCCGTAGGACGACGATGCGCCCCGCGTAGCGCGCCGCCTGGTTGAGGTCGTGCAGGACCATGACCACCGTCAGCCCGTGCTCCACGTTCAGGTAACGGATGAGATCGAGCACCTCGAGTTGGTGGCTCAGGTCGAGGAAGGTCGTCGGTTCGTCCAGCAGGAGGATGCGCGGCTGCTGCGCCAGCGCCAGCGCCAGCCAGGCGCGCTGCCGCTCGCCGCCGGAGAGCGTCGATATCGGCCGCTTGGCCAGCGGCCCGATGCCCGTCTCGGCCATCGCCCAGCGCACCGCCTCGCCGTCGGCCGCCGTCGGCAGGCCGAGGAGGCCCTGATGCGGGCTGCGGCCCAGCCAGACCAGCTCCGCCACCGTCAGGTCGTTGCTCAGCGTCGGGCCCTGGGGCAGCAGCGCCAGCCGGCGCGCCACCTCCCGCGTCGGCCACTCGGCCAGCGCCCGGCCGTCGAGGAAGACGACGCCGCCCTTCGGCCGCAGCACGCGCCCCAGCGCCCGCAGCAGCGTCGACTTGCCGGAGCCGTTGGGCCCCACGAGGGCGACGACCTCTCCGGTCTCGACCTCGATGTCGAGGCCGCGCAGCACGAGGCCCTCGGCCTGCGCGTAGCCGGCGTCGAGCGCGCGCGCCTCAAGGCTGGTTTGTCCGTTTGCCCGTTTGCCCGTTTGCCCGTTTGCCGTCATGCCCTATGCCCGCCGTCTCACCAGCGCGATGAACACGGGCCCGCCCATCACCGCCGTCAGCACGCCCACGGGCAGCTCCCGCGGGTCCAGCACCGTGCGCGCCGCCGTGTCCGCCACGACGAGCAGCACGGCGCCGAAAAGCGCCGAGGCCGGCAGCAGGAAGCGGTAATCGTTGCCGATGACCAGCCGCACCACGTGGGGCACGATGAGCCCGACGAAGCCGACGAGCCCGGCGATGCTCACGGCGCTGCTCGCCAGCAACGCCGCCGTCCCGGCCAGCGCCAGGCGCGTGCGCTCCACGCGCTGGCCCAGGCTCGTCGCCAGCTCGTCGCCGAGGGCGATGACGTTCAGCTGGCGCGCCATCGCCAGCGCCGCGACGCCGCCAACGACGAAGTACGGCGCCAGCAGGCGGAAGTCCTGCCAGCTGCGCCCCAGCAGGCCGCCGATGAGCCAGCGCAGGCCGATCTGGGCCGAAAACGCCGACGTCACCAGGACCGCCGAGGTGATCGCCGTAAGGATCGACGTGACGGCGATTCCGGCCAGCGCCAGCCGCGCCGGCGAAGCGCCGCCCCGCCAGGCCATGACGTAGGCGAGGCCACCGCCCGTCAGCCCGCCCGCGAACGCCAGCGGCTGCACGACGCCCGCCGGCAGGTTCGGCAGGAAGACGATGCAGACTACGGCCACCAGGCCGGCGCCGCCGGAGATGCCCAGGATGTGCGGGTCCGCCAGCGGGTTGCGCGTCACGCCCTGCAGCATCGCCCCCGCCATCGCCAGGCTGGCGCCCACCATCCCCGCCAGGAGGACCCGCGGCGCCCGGATGTCGCGCACGATGACGTTCGAGGTCGCGTCTGCGTCGCCCCAGAGCGCCTGCCAGACCGTCCCCGGCCCGATATACACGGGCCCGATGCCGATGCTCACGACGATGGCGACGCCGAGGACGACGAGGGCGAGGACGATGAGCAGCAGGCGCCGGTCGACGGCGCGCGGCCATGGCCGAGCCACCTCAGCCGTGACCGCTGCTTCCTTCACCGGCCTCCCCCCTCTCAGCGCGTCGCTGCGAAGACGCCCGGGTAGAGCAGCTTCGGCAGCTCGTCCAGGATCTGGCTCACCCGCGGCCCCGCAGACTGGATGTAGACGAAGGCGTCGACTTCATAGACGTGGCCGTTCTTCACCGCGCTCAGCGACGCGAAGGCCGGCACCGACTTGAGGATGTCGGACGTCTTGGGCGTCCCCGGCGGGCCGCCGATGCTCGCGGCGATGATGACGTCCGGGTTCTTCTCGACGATGCGCTCCAGGCTGTAGTCCGTGAAGCCGGGGTAGTTGAAGTTCTCGGGCTCGCTGGTCACCAGGTTCCGAGCGCCGAGAAGCGAGAGGATGTCGCCCAGGTAGGTGTTGCCGCGGCCGGCGATGAACTGGTTCTGGCCCGCCGCCACCAGCACGAGGACGGTGGGCCCGTTGGCCGGCAGCTTCGCCTTGATGTCGGCCAGCTTCGTCTCCAGGGCCTTCGCCTGCGTCTCGCCCGCCTCCTTCTTGCCCGTCAGGGCGCCGACGGTGCGCAGGCCGCGCGTCACGTCGTTGAACGACGCCACGCGCACGGCGAACACCGGCACGTTGAGCTGCTTCGAGAGGTTGTCGGCGATCGTCTGATGGAGAAGGGCGTCGGCGATGACCAGGTCAGGCTTCATCGCCGCGATGGCCTCGAAGCTGGGCGACCGGCTCTCGCCGAAGGCCTGCACTGCCTTCGCCGCCTCCGGGTAGTTGGCGGACGAAGGGCGGCCCACCGGCGTCGCGCCGACGGCGTACATCAGCTCTACCACCGTCGGGCTGAGGGCAACGACGCGCTGCGGCGAGGCGGGCGGCGCGACGCTGCGCCCTAGGTCGTCGCGCGTCAGGTCGATGGGCGTGGGCGTGGGAGGCGCTTTCTCGCCGCCACCACCACCGCACGCGGCGATGAGGAGCGGCAGGAGGAGGGCGGCGAGCAGGCGGACGGCAGGCTTCACTGGCAGAAGCACCCCTTTCAAATATCAGTAAATCTCCCAACAATCTGCATTCTTTAGGGAGATTTCGGATTCGCTCCTCAGTGTGCAGCGACGCGCCGCTAAGCGCAAGAGCCGGAGAGACCCACCGAGAAGGAGTTAGCGGAAGACGATCGAAGGCCAGGCTTCAGCGTGAGCACCGAGCCGAGGTCTAGCTGTCATTGCGAGCCATTCCGCAGAAGGCGAAGCAATCCTTCGGCAGGCTCAGGACGGCGTCTTGGACGCATCGACCGAGATGCCACGGCTCGCTTACGCGAGCCTCGCAAAGACAGGCCTGCCGGCTTGTTGACTTGCTTGTTACGTGACGATGGGCGTGTCGTCGCGGTTGCCCCACTCGCCGAAGGAGGCGTCGTAGTTGCGAACCCGCTCGTAGCCCAGGAGCTTCAGGGTCAGCGCAGACTGCGCTGCTCGGATGCCGCCCTGTCAGACGGTGATGACCTCTTTGTCCGGCGTCACCCCCGCCGCGACGAACATCGCCCGCAGGTCATCGGCCGACTTGAAGCAGCGCGCGTCGTCCGGCGTGAGATTGTTAACCCACTCGATGTGCACGGCGCCGGGGATGTGGCCGGCGCGCTGGTTGCCGCGTGTGTTCGTGCCGTCCCACTCCCCGTCCGAGCGCACGTCCAGGATGACGACGTCCGGCCGCTGCAGCGCCGCCAGGACGTAATCCCCCGCCGCCAGCAGCGAGTCATCCACCCTCGGCGTGAACGTAGCCGGCCGCACCTTCGGCTCCGCCATCGTGATCGGCCGGCCCTCCTTGAGCCAGAGGTTCCAGCCGCCGTCGAGCACGCGCACCCTGGTGTGGCCGTAGTAGTTCAGGCACCACCAGAGACGGCCCGCCGTCACCGAGCCGGCGTCGTAGGCGACGACGTCGGTGTCGTCGCCGATGCCCATGGCCGACATCGTCGCCGCGAACTGCGCCGCTGTCATGAGGAACCGGCGGTCGTCCGGGTTCTTGAAGTAATTGTCCTGGACGCCGACGGCGCCGTGGATGTGGGCGCGGCGGTAGGCGTCGCGCACATCGCAATCGACGACGCGCAGGTTTGCGTCTTCGAGGTGGGCCTGCAGCCAGGCGCCTTCGACCAGGAGTTCGGGCCGCGAATACCCTGTCATCTCTCGTTCCTCGTCGCTTATTTCTGGTTGGTCGTTGCTCGGTCTGGCGGCCATTCTCGACGCCGCCGCCGCGCCTGTCAACGCCGTAGACACGTTCGTCCTGAGCTTGTCGAAGGACGCTCCGCTCGACCAGGAAGCGTGGTTCCCTTCGGCAGGCTCAGGGCAGGCTAGGCTCACCACGAACGTGTGGCTAGGTCCACGCGTCTAAAGCGGCCACCCTGAGCCTATCGAAGGGCGGGCCGTGGCGGCGCCGCTGACGCCCGCCGACAACTGATGTAGATTGAAACGCAGCTAGGGGAGCGCCTCGTGCCACGCTGTCTCATCCTCAGCCTTGTCGTCCTCGCCCTCGTCCTTGGCGCAGCGCCGGCCGGCCGCCAGGCGAAGGCCGTGGCTTACATCTTCCAGACCGACATGACCGGCGCCGAGAACGTGCCGGCCGTCGAGACGCACGCCTGGGGCTTCTTCCGCTTCTACTTCAGCGACGACCGCACGGAGGCGGACGTCACGCTGGACGTCAAAGGCCGCGACCAAACCCAGCTCGTCGGCGCCGACATCCACCGCGGCCCGCCCGGCGCCAACGGGCCTGTCGTCCTCCACCTCTCGGACGGGGGGTTCATCGCGACGGC
>DATBWN010000283.1:0-3351 GCA_036514755.1 Dehalococcoidia bacterium
CTGCACGGCTCGTCCATGAGGATGACCTCCGGCTCGACGGCCAGGGCGCGAGCGATGCACAGACGCTGCTGCTGACCGCCGGAGAGGGCGAGGGCGTTCTCGTACAGCTTGTCCTTCACCTCGTCCCAGAGGGCGGCGCGCACCAGGGCGCGCTCGACGATCTCGTCCAGGCGGCCGCGGATGCCGTTGATCCGCACGCCGAAGGCGACGTTCTCGAAAACGGACTTCGGGAACGGGTTCGGCTTCTGGAACACCATGCCGATGCGCCGGCGCACCTCCACGGCGTCGACCTCCTTCGCGTAGAGGTCATCGCCCTCGAAGAGGACCTCTCCCTCCGCCCGGAAGGTAGGTATGAGGTCGTTCATGCGGTTGAGGCAGCGAATGAGGGTGCTCTTGCCGCAGCCGGAGGGCCCGATGATCGCCGTGATGCGCTTGGCGGCGATGCGCAGGCTGACGTCGCGCAGGGCCTGAAAGGAGCCATACCAGACGCTCAGGCCCCGGAGCTCCAGGGCCAGGTCCTCTTCTTCGCGCGCCGTCTCCGCCACCGGCGCCATTGTAGCCCGAGCTTGCAGCTCGGCAATGAAACGCGGCGTCTCGACCTTCAGCTGCGGATTTACCATCTTCTCTTCCCCTCGAAGTAGTTGCGCAGGACTATGGCGATGGCGTTCATCGTCAGCAGGACGACGAGGAGGACGATGATGCCGGCCGCCGCCGTCGTGGCGAACGCCGCCTGCGGGCGCGAGATCCAGTTGTAGATCTGGATCGGCAGCACGGTGAACGGCGAGCGCGGGCTCGTCGGGTCGAAGGCGACGAAGGTCAGCGCGCCGATCATGATCAGCGGCGCCGTCTCGCCGATGGCGCGCGAGAGGGCGAGGATGACGCCGGTCAGCATCGTCGGCAGCGCCGGCACCAGCACCTGGAAGCGAACCGCCTGCCAGGGCGTCGCGCCGACGGCCAGCGCCGCCTCCCGGATCGAAGGCGGCACGGCCCGCAGGCCCTCGCGCGCCGCGACGATGACGATAGGCAGGACGAGCAGCGCCATCGTCAGCGAGCCCGCCAGCACCACGCGCCCCAGGTCCATCAGACGCACGAACAGCGCCAGCCCCAGGAGGCCGTAGATAATCGACGGCACGCCGGCAAGGTTGTTGATGTTCGTCTCGATGACGCGCGTCAGCCAGTTGCGCGGTGCGAACTCCTCCAGGTAGATCGCCGCGCCGATGCCGATGGGCACTGCGAAGAGGGCTGTGAAAGCCATCATCCAGAGCGTCCCGAGCAGGGCGGACTTGATCCCGGCCTGATCGGCGAAGCGGGACGGGTAGCTGTTGAGAAAGTCCCAGCTCACGCGGCCGATGCCGTTCGCGCTCACCGTGATGATCAGGACGGCCAGAGCAACGATGCCGAAGAGCGTGGCAGCCAGGCAGACGTACTTGAAGACGCCGCCCTTCAGTCGCCGCGCCACCACATGACGCCCCCTGAGAGTGACAGACGCTGCGCTCACTCGTACTCCTCCCGAAAGCGCGCCAGGAGCCACTGGGCGAAGACGTTCATCACCAGCGTGCTCAGGAAGAGCATCATCCCCACGGCGAAGATCGTGCTGTACTCCAGGGTGCCGCGCGGCGTGTCGCCGAGGCTGACCTGGACGATGAAGGCAGCCATCGCCTGCATGCCCTCCAGCGGGTTCCAGCTCAGGTTGGGCTGGTTCCCGGCGGCGATGGTGACGATCATCGTCTCGCCCACGGCGCGGGAGATGGCGAGGATCGACGCGGCGACGATGCCGGAGAGAGCCGCCGGGACGACGACCCGCGTCGCCACCTCGAACCGGTTGGCCCCGACGGCGTAGGCGCCCTCACGCAGGGCCTGCGGCACCGCACGCATCGCATCCTCGCTAAGCGAGCTGACGAGGGGCAGGATCATGACCCCCATGGCGATGCTGGCGCTGAGGGCGTTGAACAGGCTCACGTCGCTGCCGAAGAAGAAGCGAACGATCTCTGGCGAAATGAACCGCAGGGCGAAGTAGCCGTAGATGACGGTCGGTATGCCGGCCAGGATCTCCAGCACGGGCTTCACGAGCCTGCGAACGGTGGGGTGGGCGTACTCGCTCAGGTAGATGGCGGCCGCCAGGCCCAGGGGCAGGGCGATGACCATCGCCAGGATAGCGATGAGGAACGTCGCGTTGAGCAGGGGCAGGACGCCGAAGTGCTTCTCGCCGATGAGCGGCGTCCACTCCGTCCCCGTCAGGAACTCGACGATGCTGATCTCCTTGAAGAAGTTGTAGGTCTCCTCGAAGAGCACCAGCACGATGCCGAGGGTCGTGAAGATGGAGACGATGGCGCAGGCGAAGAGGAAGGCGTAGACGGGCCACTCCCGTGCCCGCCTGAGGGCGATGCGGCCTGGCCGCGATGGCCATCCGGCCGCCCTGGCGCCGGCGTTTCCCGCCGCCTCGGCGCTCAACCCACGTCTCCCTTTGCACTGGCTCGGGCCGGATCCCTAGAGCGGCGGCCCGGCCCGAGGATACTCGCGCTCCGTCTTACCGGCTACGGCTTAGAGAGCAGCTGCTCCAGGGTCTCGCCCGCCGCGGCCGTCGCGTACATCGTGCCCGGCTTGCGGCTCGTCCAGCGCGCCGTCGCCAGCGTGTAGACCCGGTCAGGGAACTTCACGTAGCCCACGTCGGCCGAAAGCGTGGCGGCGTTCCGCATGTAGAAGTCGACGAAGGCCTTCACTTCCGGCTTCTCGGCGTCGCTCTTCTTCACGTAGATGAAGAGCGGTCGCGCCAGCGGGTAGGTGCCGTTCTCCACCGTCGCCGCCGAGGGGCTGACGCAGCCGCCGCCCTTGCCCTGGTCGACCTTCAGCGCCTTGATCTTGCTCGAGTTCTCGATGTAGTAGGCGAGGCCAAAGTAGCCGAGGGCGTTCTTGTCGCCGGCGACGCCCGTGACCAGGACGTTGTCGTCCTCGCTCTGCGTGAAGTCGGCGCGGCTCTGCTTTGCCTTGCCGTTCACGTGCTCGGTGAAGTAGTCGAACGTACCGGAGTCGGGGCCGGGGCCGAAGAGCTTGATCGTAGCGTCGGGCCACTGGGAGTTGACCTGGCTCCACTTCGTGATCGTGCCCTGGGCCGGCGCGTCCCACATCGTCTTGAGCTCGGCGACAGTGATGCACGTGGCCCAGCTGTTCTGCGGGTTGACGACGACGCTCAGCGCGTCATAGGCGACGGGGATCTCGATGTACTCGATGGCTTTGGCGGCGCAGGCGTCGATCTCGGTCTTCGTTATCGGCCGGGAAGCGTCGCTGATCGCCGTCTCGCCATTGCAGAACCGCTTGAAGCCGCCGCCCGTGCCGGAGATGCCCACCGTAACC
>DATBWN010000284.1:0-5430 GCA_036514755.1 Dehalococcoidia bacterium
GAGACGGCGCGGGTGCTGCTGCTCAGCGAGGCGTCGCGCCTCATGCGCATGCTGGAGGAGTATGTGCCGCAGGGCCGCAAGCTGAGCCGGGAGGAGATCGGCGAGTACGGCCTGCAGAACGCGCGCATCGTCGACCTCTGCGTGGGGGCGGTTGACCACGCCTTCGCGGCGGCAGGGACGTCGGCGACGTTCACGGGCCACCCGCTGGAGCGCTGCTTCCGCGACATCCACATGATCAGCACGCACACCGTGCTGCGCGTCGACAACACGGCGGAGAGCTGGGGCCTGGCGCACTTCGGCCTGGGCGGGCCGCCAGCGACGGCGGAAGGGCGGTAGGCGGCCGGTTCGTTCCTCATGCGTATCTTCGCACTATATATGTTATGTACACCACGATGCGGGCCACAGCGGCGCCCGACGTATTTGGCGGGGCCCTGGGCCCATGCTAGACTTTTGTCGATAAACCCAGGAGGCGCAACAACGGCGTGGAAGCTTCCCTGAAAGCGAGCGATGACCGGCTTACCAAGATACTGCTGGCGGTGGCGGGCCTCCTGTTCGTCGGCGTCATCGCTCTCGGGGCCTACTTCCTGGGCCGAGAGTCCGCACAGGCGTCGACAGCGCCGGCCTCCACCTCCTCGGCGCCCGTCTCGACCGAGTTCGACTACGACGTGCTCAACCAGATCCGGTCGCTGCTTGACAGATATTATGTCAAGCCTGACAACCTCGACGACTCCTCCCTGTTCGAGGCCGCGGTCAACGGCATGCTGGGCATCCTGGACGACTACGGCACGTTCTACATGGACCCGCGCACCGTCCGCCTGGACACGACGGTCAGCGGCGCCTTCGAGGGCATCGGCGTGACGATCTCGGAGCAGAGCGGCGAGATCGTCATCGTCGCACCGATAAAGGGCACACCGGCCGAGAAGGCCGGCCTCAGCACAGGCGACGTGATCATCGCAGTAGACGGTGAGCCGACGAAGGGCTGGAAGGCCGAGGAGGCGCAGCTGCGCATCCGCGGCCAGCGCGGCACGCCGGTGGCGATCACGATTCGCCACCCGGACAACACTCAGCAGGTCTACAACCTGACGCGCGCCACGGTCGAGGTGCCCAGCGTGACGACGACGCCGCCCTCCGGCGCCCTCAAGGACGCATCGGGCGCGGACGTGAGCGACATCGGCTACGTCGCCATCTCCAGCTTCTCCGTGCGCACAGCGCAGGAGCTGGAGAAGGCAGTGAAGGAGCAGGTCGATAAGGGCGTCAAGGGGCTGATCGTCGACCTGCGCTATAACGGCGGCGGCCTGCGCGACACGGCGATCAGCAGCACGGACCTCTTCCTGGACTCGGGCCTCATCGTCGTTCAGGAGGACCGGGACGGTACGCGGACGGAGTTCAACGCCAAGCGGGGCGACCCGACCGGCGGCATGCCCATCGTCGTGGTGCAGAACAAGTACAGCGCCAGCGCCGCGGAGATCGTGGCCGCGGCGCTGCGGGACAACGGCCGGGCGATCATCGTCGGCGAGACGAGCTACGGCAAGGGCACGGTCAACCAGTCCGAGAGGCTAGCCAACGGCGGCGCGCTCTTCGTCTCCGTGGCGCACTGGCTGACGCCGCTGGGCGTGAAGATCGACCACGTCGGCGTTCTGCCGGACGTCGAGGTCCAGCTGAGCGACGAGGACATCGACCTGCGGCGGGACGCCCAGCTGATGCGCGCCGTCGACGAGCTGCGCAAGCGCACGGCGAAGTAGCAGAGCGGCAGCCGTGGCCAAGCCGTCTTCAGAGAACGGCAAGACGGCGTCTCGCGACGTGGCCGTCAACCGGCGCGCCTTGCACGACTACGAGATCCTCGAGCGCGTAGAGGCCGGCATCGCCCTCACGGGCAGCGAGATCAAGTCGGCGCGGGCGGGCAAGGTCAGCCTGCAAGAGGCGTACGCGCGCCCGGAGCGCGGCGAGCTGTGGCTGCAGGGGGCGCACATCGCCGAGTACAGCCCGGCGGCGCGCTTCGGCCACGAGCCGCGCCGGCCGCGCCGGCTGCTGCTGCACCGGTCGCAGATCCGCGAACTGGCGCGCCAAGTGGAGGAGCGCGGCCTCACCATTGTGCCGCTGCGCATGTACCTCAAGGACGGCCTGGCGAAGGTGGAGCTGGCCGTCGCCCGTGGCCGGCGCCAGTACGACAAGCGCCAGGCCATCGCCAGGCGCGAGGCGGAGCGAGAGATGGAGCGGGCGCTGCGTCGCGGGCCGGCGCGCCCATAGTTATGTCAACCACTCCCCTGCTATAAGCTGGCCACGGTCTGCAACTCGGCGGCGCGCGCCAGCCTCGGCTTCTTCGCCAGCGACAGGCAGAGGGCGGCGACGAGGTAGCCGCCGGTGAACGGGATGAAGGCCGCCAGGTAGCTGCCCGTGAGGTCGAAGGCGGCGCCGGCGACCAGCGGCCCGATGGCGTTGAGGCCCATCTGCACCGGCGCCGCCGTGCCGCGGATGGCGCCCAGGGCCTCGCGGCCGAAGTACTCGGCGAAGACGATCTGGCTGCTCGCCACCATGAGGCCGAAGGACGTGCCGTAGGTGACGGCGAAGGCGGCGCCCATGGTGACGCTGCTCGTACTCATCAGCACGACCATGCCCAGCGCCGAGCCGCAGAGGCCTACCGCCATCGTCCAGCGGGCGCCGATGCGGAGGTCGAGGGCGCCCTCCAGGAGGGCGCCGGCGCCGGCGAAGACGGCGACGAGGCTGATGACCAGCGCCGCCGTCTGGGGCGAGAGGCCGCGGTCGACGAGGTGGGGGATCTGGTGCAGGTTGATGGCGCCGCCGGCCCAGGACTGCAGGCCCACGGCGGCCGTGACCAGCCAAAAGGCGCGCGTGCGCAGCGCCTCGCCGCGCGTCCAGTCGACCTCAGGGAGCGCCGCCCGCGCGCTCCGGCTCGCCGGCGTCGCGCCGGCGACGCCATCCGGCGCCAGGTCGAAGCGCTCCGGCCGGGGGTGCAGCCACCAGGCGGCGGGCAGGATGCCGCAGACGGCGACGAGGCCGGCGAGCGCCAGCGCCGCCGTGCGCCAGCCCTCGGCGTCGATGATCAGCTGCGTGCCGATGGGCATGAGGGCGAAGCCGGCGCGGGTGCCCAGCGTCGTTATGCCGACGGCGAGGCCGCGACGCCGGATGAACCACTTGCTGACCGTGACGCCGACGGCGAGGCTGATGACGCCGGAGGCGGCACCGCGGCCGACGGCGTAGATGAGGAAGAACTGCCACTCCGTCTCCATCTGCGAGAGGAGGACGAGGCCGATAACGAGCAGGAGGCCGCCGCCGGCGACGAAGACGCGGCCGCCGTAGCGGTCGATGAGGGGGCCGGCGAAGAGGGCCATGCCGGCGCCCGTCAGCGAGCCTAGGGTGACGGCGCCGGAGATCTCCGTGCGGCTCCAACCGAACTCGCGCTCGAACTCGGGGATGAAGACGCCGAGGACGGGGTTGTAGAAGGCGACCTCGGCGAAGGCGGCGAGGGCGGCCACGGCGACGACGGTCCAGCCGAGGAAGAATCGCGGCGCGGCCAGTGGCATGGCAACGTTGGGCTGCCGCGACTGTGGCACGCCGCCAATGTAGCACTTCACTACTTCTGCATGTGGAGTTCCCTCTCCTTCCGGGAGAGGGCTAGGGTGAGGAAGTCGGGACGCCTTGACCGCCTATCGCACGTCGGCTACGGTGCAGCCGATGACGCTTCGGGGCGAGCAGGGGCTGCAGGGCCTGGCGCGACGCGTGCTGGAAGCGGTCGAGGCGGACCAGGCGGAGGTGTTGGTCTACGGCGGCGCCTCGGCGCTGACGCGCTTCGCCAACAACTACATCCACCAGAACGTCCAGGAGAGCAGCGCGAACGTCCACGTGCGCGCCGTCATCGGCAAGAAGGTCGGCGTGGCGGCGACGGACGTCGTTACGGAGGAGGGCCTGCGCGACGTTGCGCGGCGCGCCGTCGAGCTGGCGCGGCTGCAGCAGGAGAACGAGGACTTCCGCTCCCTGCCCGGCCCGACGCCGCTGACGCGCGTCGAGGCCTACGTGGCGCGCACGGCGGCGTGCACGCCGGAGCAGCGGGCCGAGGTCGTGCGCCGGATCTGCGAGGCCTCGGCGAAGGCGGGGCTGGTCGCTGCTGGGGCGTTCCGGACGCAGGAATCGGAGGTCGCGGTGATGAACTCGCTGGGCGTCTGGGCCTACCACCGCGATACGTCGGCGGACATCAACACGGTGGTCATGGGCGAGACGTCCAGCGGCCATGCCGAGCGGCTGACCCTGGACGCGGGCGACATCGACGGCGCGGCGCTGGCGGCGGAGGCGATCGACAAGTGCCGGCGCGGCGCCGCGCCGCGCGAGCTGGCGCCCGGCGTCTACGACGTCATCCTCGAGGAGTACGCCGTCGCCGACATCATGGACTACTTCGCCTACCTCGCCTTCGGCGCCCAGGCGTACATCGAGAAGCGCAGCTTCATGTCGAGCCGGCTGGGCGAGCGGGTGATGGGCGAGAACATATCGATCTGGGACGACGGGCTGTCGCTGGCGGCCGTGCCGCAGCCCTTCGACGCCGAGGGCGTCGCGCGCCAGCGCGTCGACTTCATCGTCGACGGCGTCGCCAAGGGCGTGGTCTGGGACAGCTACTACGGCGGCAGCGGCGGCCACGCGTCGACGGGGCACGCGCTGCCTGCGGGCGAGACCTACGGCCCGCTACCGGCGAACCTCTTCCTGGCCACCGGCGACGCGACGAAGGAGGAGATGCTCGCCGCGACGAAGCGGGGCGTGTGGGTGAGCCGCTTCTGGTACACGCGGCCCGTGCACCCGCTGACGGTGCTGCTCACCGGCATGACGCGGGACGGGACGTTCCTCATCGAGGACGGGAAGATCGTGGCGCCGGTGAAGAACCTGCGCTTCACCCAGAGCTACCTCGAAGCGATGAACAACGTCGAGATGATCGGCCGCGAGTCGCGCCTGCTGATGACGGCCATCGGCTTCGTGTGCCGCGTGCCGGCGCTGAAGGTGCGCGGCTGGAACTTCACCGGCGCTACGGCGTTTTGAGGCATAACCCAGGCGACGAACTTCCGGACTCGGATCGTCATGTTCCAGCGAGGGAGCGTCTAATGAGCAGGCTTCACAGTTTCAAGGACAGCAAGGGAAGTTGTTACTCCAACGTGCGCTTGGATAACGGAGACCCCATCTTCATAAGCGTTGCGCAGACAGGTGTACTGGTAAAGAAATCCAAACTTGGATTTCTTGGTCCGAAGCTGTATCAAGCACGAACCGTATATGATGCGGCGGCGACTGCGAAGGCTCTCTATGCCCTCTTCCCCGATTACATTGGGCCAGATGGAATAACGAACCTTACGCTCCGCTCATTTACGAATGCAGTACTACACTGTTCAACCACGCCTGAAGTCGCGACTGTCTTGAATACTGCAGTCGACGCAA
>DATBWN010000285.1:0-3885 GCA_036514755.1 Dehalococcoidia bacterium
GGCGCTGCACGCCGTCCGCCGCCAGGAGCGCGTCGTCGTCTCAACGGACACCATCGGCCTGCAGGAGCAGCTCATGGAGAAGGACCTGCCCGTCGTCAAGGCTTTGCTGGCCGGCGTCGAGGCTGAACCGTTGCGCGTCGCTTCGCTGAAGGGTCGGCGTAACTACCTCTGCCTGCAGCGCTGGACGGCGGCGCGACACGCCGCGCCCGAGGCCAAAGAGGAGGCGAAGCTCCTCGCCCGCCTGCTGGTCTGGCTGCGCACGACGCAGACGGGCGACCGCGCCGAGCTGAACCTCCACTCCGAGTACAACGCCGCCTGGAGCCGCCTCTCGTCCGAGAACACGGCCTGCCTGGAGAGCGCCTGCCCCTTCGTCCGCGACGGCACCTGCTTCCTCTACCGCGCCCGGCGTCGCGCCGAGGCGGCGCACATCCTCGTCGTCAACCACGCCTTGCTGCTCTCGGACGTCGCCACCGGCGGCCACGTTCTGCCGCCCTACTCCCGCCTCGTCGTCGACGAGGCGCACAACCTGGAGGACGAGGCGACGGCGCGCTTCGCCTTTCGCGCCGGCGAGGGCGACGTGGCGGACTTCCTCGACCGCGTCGGCGGCCCTTCGTCAAGCTCAGGGCGGAGCGCCCGCGCCGGCGGCATCGCCCGGTCGCTCACGGAGGCGCTGCGCGGCGGCAGCCAGATACTCGGGCCCGGCGCCTATCTTGCCGGGCTTGCCTCGGCCCTCGTCGCCGCCGCCACGCGCGTGCGCGGCCGCCTCGGCGAACCCTATCGTCTCCTCACCCGCGTCCTGCGCGAGTGCGCACCCGAGGAGCGCGACTCTGACGACCGCCTCCTCGTGACGCGGGCGACGCGTGTCCAGCCCCTCTGGTCCGACGTCCAGATCGCGGCCGAGAACCTGGACGCCGCTCTCCTCGACCTCCTCTCCCTGCTGGACGACCTGCGCTCCATCCTGGAGGGCGCCGACCAGGGCCTGCTGGACCAGGAGGCGCTGGCGGCGGAGGCCGCGGACCTCCTGCAGGCCGGCGGCGAGCTGCAGCGCGGCCTCGGCCAGGCTCTTCTGGAGGAGGACGCCTCCCTAATCTGCTGGCTGGAGCGCTCGCGTCAGAGCGGCGAGCTCGCGGTCTGCACGGCGCCGCTGGAGGTCGCCTCCATCCTGCGCCGCGACGTCTTCGAGGCGAAGGAGAGCGTCGTCCTCACCAGCGCCACCCTCAGCGCCGAGGACAGGTTCGACTTCCTGCGCGAGCGCGTCGGCCTCGATGACGCGGACGAGTTGCTCCTCGGCTCGCCCTTCGACTTCCCGAACTCGACGCTCATCGCCCTGCCCACCGACCTGCCCGACCCCAACGACTCTGAGTTCGTCGCCGCGACGAGCGAGCTGCTGATCGAGGCGCTGCGAGCGAGCGGCGGCCGCGCCCTCGTCCTGTTCACCTCCTACGGCGCCCTGAACGCCGTCTACGACGCCGTCAAGGGCCCGCTGGAGACGGAGGGCATCCTCGTCCTCGGCCACGGCATCAACGGCTCGCCGCGCCAGATGCTCGCCGCGCTACGGGAGAACCCGCGCACCGTCCTGCTGGGCACGGCCTCGTTCTGGGAGGGCGTCGATGTCGCCGGCGAGGCGCTGTCTCTCCTCGTCATCGTCCGCCTGCCCTTCGCCGTGCCCACGGACCCCATCTACCAGGCTCGCTCCGCGCTGTACGACGAGCCCTTCGAGCAGTACGCGCTGCCGCAGGCCGTGCTGCGCTTCCGCCAGGGCTTCGGCCGGCTGATCCGGACGAAGACCGACCGCGGCGTCCTCCTCGTCCTCGACCGGCGTATTCGCGCCCGGCGCTACGGCGAGGCGTTCCTGCGCTCGCTGCCGCGCTGCACGCTGCGCGAGCTGCCTGCCCGCGACGTCTCCGCCGCCATCGAGGCCTGGCTGGGATGACCGCCAGGCAGGGTGTAGGGGCGCAGCCCCTAACGGGGAGTCGGAGGGGTGTCGGTGTCCCCTCAGATACACCTACTGAAAGGGGCGGAGCAGACAAGGCACTGCGCGGAGTGCAGGGCCGCAGGATGCGTAGCCTGGGGAGGGCGAAGGTGTTCGAGCCCGGCGAGGCGGTCGAATCGCCACGCCTGCGCCTCTCCCGCCTCCGACCGTCCCATCTCGATTCGATGTCCTGGCTGCACGACGCCCTGGCGCCCGACTGGCGCCTCGCCGACCTAGAACCAGTGGTGGAAGACGGCTGCGCGGTCCTCATCTCGGACGCCGCGGGCGAGGCCGTTGGCGTCGCCGTTGTCCGCCCCGACGCGCCCCAGCCTGGCACGGCCAGCGTGCCCTTCATCACCATCGACCCCGCGCGGCGCTTTCGCGGCCTCGGCGGCGAGGCAGGCCTGGCGCTGCAGCGCCACCTGCGCCGCCGGGGCTTCGGGCAGGTCTTCGCGCCGGTGCCGGACGGCCACGGCCTCGCCGTCTACTTCTGGCTGCGTCTCGGCTACCGGCCGCTCCCGCGCGCCGAGGCTCCGTGGCCGCTCGTGGGGCTGGCGGCGGAATCGAGACCCGGCATCTGGCTGGTGAGGGAGCGGGAGTAGTTCACTGTCTTTGCGAGGCTTGCCGTAGGCATGTCCTGAGCCTGTCGAAGGGCGAGCCGTGGCAATCTCGTGGGATCAGCATGGTTGAGATACTCGTGAGGTCGCTACGCCCTTCGGGCTCTCAGGAAATGCCTGCTCGGCATCTCGCCACGTTTGCTGCGCATCGCTCTCGCGCTGCTCCGCCCCCACGCTCTGAGAAAGGGACCTGGGGGACACCCCCAGACCCCCGCGCATGGGCTGCGCCCCCGCTACCCCTGCTAGACATTCTCATCCGCCCCAGGGGTCTCGAAAGGGGCCGCGCTGCTCAACGACGCAAGGCGCGGCCTGCCCGCGCTCAGGCCTTGCGTCTCCGCCTGCGCCGCGGCGCCGCCGCCTCGCCTTCGCGGGCGGCAGCGGCCGCCCGCGCCGCCAGGGCCCGCCGCTCCCGCTCCGTTTCCTCCTCGCGCGCCCGCCGCCGCTCCGTCGAGCGGCGCCGGAACCCGTGGCTGAAGATGTGCGCCACGCCAAACGAAGCCGCGAAAAGCGAGGCGATCCAGACGATCATGAAGAGGCCGGCGCCGATAAGGAGAGTCGCGACAAGGGCGCCACAGGCGAAGCCGAAGGCCACCGGGAAGCTAAAGAAGTGCCACTCGATCTCGCGTTGCTCCTGCCTACGTCGGCGCGCCATGCTCTAGACCAACTCCCTCCGCACCAGCTCGACTTCGTCCGCGCGCGTCTTGACGCGACCCTCCAGTCGCGCCCGGCGCAGCTTGCGCAGCGCCTCGCCCACGGCGGCGCCCGGCGCCACGCCCAGCGCCAGCAGCTCCCCGCCGCGCAGGTGGGGCCGCACGCGGCGCCACTCCCCGAGGTAGCTAAGGCAGGCCTCGTTCACCTGAGCCGCGTCCAGGAACGCGAGGGCCCAGACCGCCGAAGCCGCTCGTCCGTCCAGCAGCTCGACGATTGCCGCCGGGCTCGGGCGAGCCGGAGTCAGCTTAGCCGACGCCGCGCGGAGCCGCACCAGGTCGCGCAGCGCCCGCTCGACGCGTCCAGCCAGGTGCAGCCGCGCCGAAACCGAGTCGACGTCCGCGTCCGTCCGCGGGTCGATGAGGAAGCAGAACCCCAGCTCGTCCAGCGGCGCGAAGCGCTCGCCGGCCAGCGCCTGCCGCCAGCGCTCCGCCTTCCTCGAATCCAGCCTCAGCGCCGGATGAATGGCTTCGAGCACGCCCAGGCGCTCGGCCGTTTCGGCACCATCTACCGCGCCAGGCTCCTCGAAGAGCAGCGACAGCTCCCGCCGCAGCCGCGGGCCGCTGATCGCGTCAAGGTAGCGCAGGT
>DATBWN010000286.1:0-6883 GCA_036514755.1 Dehalococcoidia bacterium
CGTCCAGATAGAGGCCGCGCAGAAGCCCCTCGACGTCGCGCCGGGTCTTCGCCTGGATGCTGAAGTGGACGACGGTGGGGATGCCGAACTTCTCGTGGATGATGCGGCTGACGGAGGGCGTGCCGCCGCGGGCGCTGCCCAACGCGCCCCAGGTGGTCGTGACGGCCTTGATGCCGTGCGGCAGCAGCTCCTCGACGGTCCTGAGGATGGGGTCGATGGGCCGGAAGTTCTCGGTGGGGAAGGTCTCGGCCGAGAAGACGGGCCACTGCTTCGGGTCAGCGTACAGAGATGCTACTTCCACGAATCCTCCGTTACATCAGAGAAGGCCCGGCGGTCCGCAGCGATTATCGCCCACGGGCTGCCGTCTTTCGAAGCGGACGCAACCACGATATCCGGCGCGCCGGTTTGTGTCCGCCCCACGAAACGCCCGCTGTCCAAGAACGGGCTGAGGTGCACGGCGGGAGCAAACGGCCCTCTTCGCGTAATCTGGTGCGGAGGCGCCCTTGACTGAACCGCCCCGGACGCTGCGCAGGAGCCTGAACCTGGCCGAGACGACGCTGGGCGGCGTCGGCATTATCCTCGGCGCCGGCATCTACGCGCTGGTCGGCGCCGTGGCGGAGGAGGCGGGCAACGGCCTCTGGCTCTCGTTCGTCATCGCCGCCGTTATGGCCGCCGTCATCGGCCTCTGCTACGCGGAGCTCGCCTCGATGTTCCCCCGCGCCGGCGCTGACTACGAGTACTCGCGGCAGGCGCTGGGGCCGCGGCCGGCCTTCGTCGTCGGCTGGCTCATGGTCATCGGCAACATCATCGCCGCCGCGACCGTCGCCCTCGGCTTCGGCGGCTACCTGGCGACTTTCGTCGACGTCGACGCGCGCGTACCGGCCATCGTCGCCCTCGCCGTCGCGACGCTCATCGCCTTCTACGGCATCCGGCAGACGGTGTGGGCGTCAATCGTCGGCACGCTGGTGGAGGTCGCTGGCCTGGTGCTCATCATCGCCATCGGCGTGCCCCATCTGGGCGACGAGCCCCTGACGGAGCTGCCGCGGGGCGCCGGCGGCGTCCTGAGCGGCGCGGCGCTGGTCATGTTCGCCTTCCTCGGCTTCTCCCAGATCGCGACGCTTTCGGAGGAGGCGGAGGACGCCAGCCGCGTCGTGCCGGCGGCGATGCTCCTCTCCATCGGCTTCACGACGGTGCTCTACATCCTCGTGGCGGTCTCGGCCGTGAGCGTGCTGGGCTGGCAGGCGCTCGGCGCCTCGGAAGCGCCGCTGGCCGACGTCGCGGCGGCGGTGCTGGGCGAACGCGCCTCCGACACGGTTGCCGTCATCGCCCTCTTCTCCACGGCGAACACGATGCTCCTGTTGCTCGTCGCCGCTTCGCGCATGATCTACGGCATGGCGTCGCGGGCGGCGCTGCCGCGCTTCCTGGCCTGGGTCCACCCCGGCGCGCGGACGCCGGCGCGGGCCATCGTCCTCTCGCTCCTGCTCGCCGGCGCCTTCACCGCCACGGGCGAGTTATCCTTCGTCGCCGGCGCGACGAACTTCGTCGTCTTCGTCGGCTTCGGCGCCGTCTGCCTGTCGCTCATCCTCCTGCGGCGGTCGCGGCCGGAGCTGCCGCGTCCCTTCCGCGTGCCGGCCAGCGTCCGCGGCCTGCCGGTCGTGCCCGTTGTCGGGATCGCGCTCGTCGTCCTGCTGACGGCGAACCTCGGCGGCGACGTGCTCCTACTGGGCGCGGCGCTTTTCGTCTCGGGCATCGTCGGCATGGAGGCGCTGTCGCTCTGGCGACCGCCCGAAGGCGCCGCGGACGAGGCGCGCGAGCCTTAGCCGACGGGGCTGGGAGCGACGTAGCTCGCCGGCGACTCCTGGAACTCGCGCAGGCAGCCCTGGGAGCAGAAGTAGTAGATGCGCTCGCCGTGACGCAACGTAGCCGCGGCCGACTCCTCCAGGCTCATGCCGCAGACAGGGTCGCGCACCAGCTTGCCCATGTCCGTGAAGCGGCCGTCCTCCAGCCAGAGGACGCGGTCCGCCACCTCGCGGATGCGCTGGTCGTGGCTGACGACGATGGCGGCGCGCTCGCCCGACTTGGCGATGTCGCGCAGCAGGCGCATGACCTCGCGGCCATGGCGGGAGTCCAGGTTCGCCGTCGGCTCGTCCGCCAGCAGCAGCAGCGGGTCGTTGGCGAGGGCGCGGGCGATGGAGAGGCGCTGCTTCTCGCCGCCCGAGAGGTCGCGGCAGCGGAAGCGCACGCGGGGGCCCAGGCCGCGCTCCTCCAGCAGCCGCCGCGCCCGCGACTTCGCCTCCTCGCCCGTCACGCCGGCGACGTTGAGCGCCAGCTCCACGTTCTCGATGACGCTGAGCGACTCCCAGAGGTTGAACGACTGGAAGATGAAGCCCACCAGGTGGCGCCGCACCTCCGTCAGCTCGCCCGGAGACATCCGCGTGATCTCGCGCCCGCGGATCTCGATCGACCCGGAGGTGGGCCGCAGCAGCCCGCCGACCATGGTGAGGAGCGTCGTCTTGCCGGAGCCGGACGGGCCCATGATCAGCACCAGCTCGCCCGCCTCGACGTCGATCGAGACGCCGTCGACGGCGCGGACGAGGCTCTCGCCGGCGCCGAAGTGCTTCACCAGGTCGCGGACGCGGACGATGGCCTCGCTCATGCGCGGAACACCAGAGCGGGGTCGATGGCGTTGATGCGGCGCACCGGGATGAGCGAGGCGGCGAACGCCATGACGACCGTGCCGACGAGCACGCCGGCAATGTCCAGCGACCGGAACTCTGTGGCGAAGTCCGGCACCGCCTCGCGCGCCAGGCGCGCGACGACCAGCGCCGCCACCAGCCCGAGAAGGAAGCCCGCCGAGGTCAACATCGCGCTCTGCGAGGCGACGATGCGGTAGAGGAAGACAGCGGAGGCGCCCACCGCCTTCATCACGCCGAACTCCCGTGAACGCTCGATAGTCGCCGTGTAGATCGTCAGGCCGACGACGGCGGCGCCGACCGTGAAGCCGATGGCCACCAGGATGCCGATGATCGGCAGGAAGCTCTCGTCGATCTCCTTCCTGATCGCCGTCGCGAACTCCAGGCGGGTGAAGACCTGCGTGCCGGGGAGCCTCGCCTCGAGGGCGGCCGCCACGGCCGTCTCGTCCGCGCCAGGCAGGAGCATCACCATGCCGAAGTTGACGATGTCCTCGAGGCCGAAGACGCGCCTGGCGTCCTCGTAGCTGAGGAATGCGAACGGCTCGAAGGCTTCAGCGCTGCGCGGCTGGACCTTGCCGATGCGCAGCTGGACGGCGCCGAGGCGGGCGACGTCGCCCTCGCGCAGCCCCTCCTTGTCGGCCAGGATGCGGTCGATAACGAGAACGCCGCGCTGCGGCAGGTAGCGGGCGCGGATCTTGTCGTCGACCGGCAGGCCGGCCGGCGCGTCCAGCGCCATCAGCCGCGCCGAGAGGTCGTGGTCCTCAACGCTGAACGCCATCTGGCGCACGAGCACGGGCACCACCGCCGCCACGCCGGCCACGTCGCGCGCCGACTCGATGTCGGCCGCCTGCACGAGCGACTCGGAGTGGAAGGGGTCGGTCGTGCCCGTCTGGGCGATCCACAGCGAGCCCGGCAGCAGCTCGAACGTCTCGCCGGTGCGGCTGAAGCCGCGGTAGAGGGCGAGCACGACGAGGACGAGGAGGACGGCGAAGGCGACGCCGCAGATGGAGATAGCGAAGCGCCCTTTCTCGGCGAAGAGGTTGCGCCGCGCGACGGGAACCACGGCTCAGCCCGTCAGGTCGCGGCGGAGCTGCTCGAACTCCTCCTTGGTGATCTCGCCGCGCGCGTAGCGCCGCTTGGCGATGTCGAGCGCCGATTCGCCGCCGGGCTCGCGCCCGCGGGGCGAAACCAGGCTCACGAACGCCCAGATGACCAGCCCCCAGAAGACGACGAACCAGACGCTGCCCAGGAACATCCACCAGCCCATACCATCGTGTGCACCCCACATCGGCGTCACCCTCCCGCCAATAGTATCGCGTACGCGCTGCGCCCTCGAAGCGGCCGATAGGCCCCTCCTGACGAGCCGAACGGCGATTGCTCGCTGGCAGGGCTGCCGCTAACATGCGCTGCGAAAGTCCCCGGCTTTCGAGAGCGCCCCGCGAGACCGAGAAGGAGCACCTTAGATGGGCATCACGCGTGATGAGCTGATCGGCCACGCCGACCGCTACCTGGAGGCGCTCGCCGCCAACGAGCCGCGGCGGATCGCGGCGCCGAACTGCCGCTGCACGGAGAACTTCCAGCACCTGCGCATCGGTCAGGGCATGTGGCGCACCGTGACCGGCCGCAAGCCCGGCGGCCACTACTTCACCGACCCGGCATCCGGCCAGGTGGGGTTCTTCGGCGTCGTCACGGAGCGCGGCGGCCCGGCGGCCATGCGCCAGGGCGGCGGCGAGGCGGCGGCGATGATCGCCCTACGTCTCAAGGTCGAGCACGACCTGATCACCGAGGCGGAGACGCTGGCCGTGCGCGGCGGCGGCATCCTCTTCAACCCAGACCTGTTCCTCAACCGCGACCGCTCCGGCTTCCTCGAGGTCGTGCCGCCCGCCGAGCGCCTGCCGCGCCACGAGCTCGTCCGCATCTCAAACCTCTACTTCGAGGCGATCGAGCAGAGCAACGGCGACCTCGTCCCCGTGACGGAAGAGTGCGGCCGCGTCGAGAACGGCTTCCAAACGACGCGCAATCCGGACGCCCAGACCGAGGTCGGACGCATGGGCGTCTGCGAGCAGATGAACCGCGGCGCCGTGCGCCACATCGCCGGCTGCGTGCAGCGGCGCGTCTGGGCCGTCGACGAGGAGCATCAGACGGCGCTCTGGTTCTTCTTCTTCGACCACCCCGGCGACCTCGGCTCCGTGCCCGGCCGCGTGCCCTTCGGCTACCCCAACTACATGCCGGCGGTGGAGGCGTTCAAGGTGCGCAACGGCGTCATCACCAACATCGAAGCTCTGATCGACATCTATCCGTACGGCATCAGCTCCGGTTGGTCTTAGGCGCCGACGCATCGGCGGCTCCAGGAGGAGGCAGAGGAGTGAGCACAACCCGCGAAGAGCTCGTCGGCACGGTGGACGGCTACCTGGACGCCCTGGCGGCCAACGACCCGTCCCGCTTGGCGCTGGCGAGCAGCGTCAAGTACACGGAGAACGGCCAGGCCATCCCCCTGGGCTACGGCCTCTGGGCCAACGCCGAGGGCCGCGAGGCCGGCGGCCACTACTTCGCCGACCCGCAGACGGGTCAGATCGGCTTCCTCGGCGTCGTCAGGGAGCTCGGCAACCCGGCGATGCTCGGCCTGCGCCTCAAGGTCGAATGCCCTTCGACGGGCTCAGGGCGAGCGGCGATCAGCGAGGTCGAGCACGTCATCGTCCGCCAGCGCGAGCGCTTCTTCGAGCCGAAGACGCTGCTGGGCCCGAGGCCCCAGTTCCTCGAGGTGCTGCCGCCCTCGGACCGCACGCCGCGGGCCGAGATGATCCGCGTCACGGACACCTACTTCGAGGGCATCCAGGAGAACAACGGCGACCTCTGCCCGCTGACGGACGACTGCGTCCGCTTCGAGAACGGCATCTGGACCGCGAACCGGCCGGCGCGCGAGGGTGACGACCCGGACAACCCGATGAGCGTCGTCGGCCGCATGAAGGTGAGGGAGCAGCTGAGCTCCGGCTTCTGCGCCTACATCAACCCCATCCGCAACCGCCGCGTCCTCGCCGTGGACGAGGAGCGGGGCCTCACCTACGCCATGGTCATCTTCGACCACGCCGGCAAGATCAAGTACCTGGACGTGCCGGGCCGCGGCCGCGTCGAGATGTCGGCCGGCGCCCTGCGGCCGGCCAGCGCCCTCATAGCCGAGGTCTTCAAGATCAGGCGCGGCCAGGTCGAGTACATCGAGGCCGTTCTCGACATCTTCCCCTACGGCATGAAGTCGGGCTGGGAGTAGGCCCACATCGTCATTCTGAGCGCAGCGAAGAATCCAAGCCCTGCAGCGAAGATCACGCCTCGGTCGGCTTTGACCCTTCGTCCTTCGGCGAAGGACTCAGGGTGACAGCGTTTGACCCGCAGGAGCGCCCGCCGCCAACGCGCCGCGGTTGACAAACCGGTCGGCGGGAGTACGTTATAGCCGGTCGTCCAACGGCGGCCTTTTCGGAGACAAGGGAGGAGAAGAAATGGCGAGCGAAGTACCCCACTACCTGACAGAAGAAGACTTAGTCTACGTGCCCGGCCTGCACAGCCGCTGGGTGCGGCTGGCGAACGGCGCCAAGGCGCATTACGTCACCTCCGGGGAGACGGGGCCGGCGGTGATCCTGCTGCACGGCGGCATCGAGGGCTCTTCCGGCACGGCCGGCTGGCGCTTCATGGCGCCCTTCCTCGGCGCCAACGGCTTCCGCGTCTACTGCCCGGACCAGCCCGGCTTCGGCTGGTCGGACAACAGCAAGCCGGAGTACATCGAGCACGGTCCCAAGGCCCAGGTCGACTTCCTCAAGATGTTTGCCGACGCCCTCTGCGTCGACAAGTTCCACCTCAGCGGCAACTCCTTCGGCTGCACGAACTCTTGCAACTTCCTCATCTCCCACCCGGAGCGCGTCCTCAGCGTCGCCTTCATCGCCGGCGGCCTCGGCGACATCGTCGACCCGTCCCTGCGCCTGGCGCCGAAGGAAGGCAAGTTCACGCCCAATCCCGACTACGTCATGCCCCAGTTCGACGGCACGGACGAGAGCATGCGCGTCCTCATGGAGGGCATCATCTACGAGAAGAAGGCGATCTGGCCGGAGCTGGTGCAGATGCGCGTGCGGGCCGCCCTGAGGCACCGCGAAGCCCGCGCCAGGGCAGGGATGCCTCCGTTCACCCTGTTCACGCAACAGGAC
>DATBWN010000287.1:0-3460 GCA_036514755.1 Dehalococcoidia bacterium
TTGTCGAGGCCGGGGACGACGGAACGGGGCGTCACAGCCGGGACGGGCGGAGTCGCTCTCGGCACAGGCGTCGGCGTCTGCGGGACACGCGGCGTCGAGAACGGCAGCGGCGTGACTGAGGGCTCGTCTTCGCTGCAGCCAGCCAGGGCTAGCGCGATGAGCGTAACGATGACGATTCTCGTTAACGAGAGCATCTCGACTAAAGTATCGGTGGACGGTACCGGCTCCTGAGTCGCCGGCGGCCACTGGTCGGCCTATCGCTCCGGTAGGAGCAGCAGCGAGTCCACGTGGCGGGGCCGCATCATGCTGAAGTGGCGCTGATCCAACGTCGCGAGCTTTGGCTCGTCGAGCCGTTCCACGACGGCGAGAACAGCCGCGTCGACGAAGCCGATGTCGGAGTCGGCGTAGCGTTCGCACAGCTCCCGAATGCGTTGATAGTCCTCTAGTCGAAGCTCCTCCACGCGGAAGGCGCCGGCGAGGATATCGTCTAGGAGCGCAAGCATGGCGCGTGGATTGCCACGAGCGTTCACCAGGTAGTCGACTTCCGGCAGGACTGGTCCTGGGATGACCTTAGCTTCGTTGAAAGACTGGAGGAGACGCCGACAAGCCTGGTGGTTGGAGTCCCTTCGATCCATCGCGGCGAAGAGGACGCTTGAGTCGAGTATTAGCGCCACGATCGGGGAGGCGTGCGCTCGGTCGCCAACGTTGTCGACGTGTCGGTGTAGCCGGAGTCGAAAATCCCCAGGCTCTTCGGCTTCGGCCTCTGCTTCTTCATCTTCTCCTCGATGGCCTCGCGGATGATCGAAGCCATGGAAGTGCGGCGCTCGGCCGCCATGATGCGCAGTCGGATGATTAGCTCACGCGGCAGGGAGATAGTGGTGCGTTCCATGCCATCATGATAGCACTACGCCGGCGCAGGTGTACCCGCTATCGCATCCAGGGCGCGGACGAGGCCCTCGCGCCAGGCGGCGCCCAGCGACGCGCGGTCGAGCCGCACCTGGTGCGCCGTCACCGTCGCCCGGTCGCGCAGGCGCTTCGAGACCGCCTCGCGGTCCAGCGCCCGACCCGGCAGCAGCCGCACGACGAGCTCCGCTCGCCCTGAGCCTGTCGAAGGGTCCTCAGTGCCGATGGCGCCCACGCCCGCCGCCGTCGCCAGCAAGCGCAGCCGCACGACCCAAACGAGGCTGCGCGCCGCCTGGGGCGGCTCGCCGAAGCGGTCGCGCAGCTCTTGCTCGATGGCGCCCACGTCGGCTTCGCTCGCCGCCTGCGAGAGGCGCTGGTAGACGGCGAGGCGCAGATTCAGGTCGGGGATGTAGCCCTCCGGCAGGTAGGCGGTAAGCGGCAGGTCCAGGCTCACGGCCGGCCGCGCCGAGGCGGGCGTTGGCGGCGCCTCGCCCCGCCGCATCGCCTTCAGACGCTCCACCGCCTCGCCCAGCAGCCGTACGTAGAGGTCGAAGCCGACGGCCGCCATGTGGCCGCTCTGCTCGGCGCCCAGCAGGTTGCCGGCGCCGCGGATCTCCATGTCCCGCAGCGCGATCTGGAAGCCGGCGCCCAGCTCCGTCGCCTCGAAGATCGCCTGCAGGCGGTGCTGTGCCGTCTCCGAAAGCGCCCGGCCGCGGTCGTACAGCAGATAGGCATAGGCGCGCGCCGCGCCGCGGCCGACGCGGCCCCGCAGCTGGTAGAGCTGCGCCAGGCCGAGCATGTCGGCGCGGTTGATGATGATCGTGTTCGCGTTCGGGATGTCGAGGCCCGACTCGATGATCGTCGTGCAGACCAGCACGTCGATCTCGCCGTGCGCGAAGGCGAGCATCGTCCGCTCCAGCTGCTCCTCCGGCATCTGGCCGTGGCCGACGGCGACCTCCGCCTCCGGCGCCAGGCCGCGGATGCGCGCCGCGACGAGCTCGATGTTGTAGACGCGGTTGTGGACGAAGAAGACCTGGCCGCCGCGCTCCAGCTCCCGGACGATGGCCTCGCGGACAATCTGGTCGTCCGACTCCAGCACGTAGGTGCGGATGGGCAGGCGCTCTTCCGGCGGCGTCGTCATGTTCGAGAGGTCGCGGATGCCGGCCAGCGACATGTGCAACGTGCGCGGGATCGGCGTCGCGGAGAGGGTGAGCACGTCCACCTCGCGCCGCAGCTGCTTCAGGCGCTCCTTGTGGACGACGCCGAAGCGCTGCTCCTCGTCGATGACCACCAGACCCAGCTTCTTGAACTCGACGTCCTTCTGGAGGATGCGGTGCGTGCCGATGAGGATGTCGACGCTGCCCGCCGCCACGTCCCGTACGACCTCGCGCTGCTCCCGGTCGCTGAGGAAGCGCGAGAGCATCTCGACGCGCACCGGCAGGCCGGCCAGGCGCTCGCGGAACGTCTGAGCGTGCTGCTGGGCGAGGACCGTCGTCGGCACCAGCATCGCCACCTGGTAGCCGTCCATGACCGCCTTGAAGGCGGCGCGCACCGCCACCTCCGTCTTGCCGAAGCCGACGTCGCCGCAGATCAGGCGGTCCATCGGCCGCGGCTTCTCCATGTCGTCCTTCACCGCCGTGATGGCCGCCAGCTGGTCCGGCGTCTCGACATAGGCGAAGGAGGCCTCCAACTCCTGCTGCCAGGGCGTGTCCGGCGAGAAGGCGTACCCCTCCAGCACCTGTCGCGCCGCGTAGAGGTCGAGCAGGTCGCGCGCGACGTCCGCCACGGCGCGACGCACCCGCTCCCGCGTCCGCGCCCACTCGCCGCTGCCCAGGCGCGTCAGCTGGGGCCGGTACTCGCCCGGCCCGACGTACCTGGCGACGCGGTTCGACTGCTCAACGGGCACGTAGAGCCGGTCGCCCTCGGCGTAGGCCAGCTCCAGGAACTCTCTCTCGATGCCCTCGACGCCGCGCAGCGTCAGCCCCTCGAAGCGGGCGATGCCGTGCTCGAGGTGGACGACGTAGTCGCCCGGCGATAGCTCGGCGACCAGCGCCGAGCGGTCCGGCCCCGGCTGGCGCAGCGCCCGCCGCTGCTTGACGAAGCCGAACACCTCGGCGTCTGTGAGCAACGTCAGCGGCGTCTCGCCGCGGAGCAGCCAGCCGTGCGGCAGAGAGCCGCGCAGCACCTGGACGACGCCCGGCGCCGCCTGCTCGACGCGGTCTGTTACGGCGCGCGCCGCCACGCCCTCGTCGCCCAGGAGCGTCACGAGGCGCGAGGCCTGCTGCGAGACGATGACCGCCGCCTCGCCCCGGCGCAGCGACTGGCTCAGGTCTCGGGCGAGCACGCGGATGCGCCCGCCGAAGGCCGGCGCCGGCACGAAGGGCAGTCGCAGGGCGCCCGCCTCCTCGGTCGCGAAACGCGATAGCTCGACGACGCGCAGCGGCTCCAGCTTCGGCTGCAGGTCGTGCCAGTTGGCCTGCGCCGGCGGCAGCCCCGCCGGCAAGAGGCCGCGCGCCTCCCGCTCAATGCGCATCGTCGCCGTCTCCGCCACGAACTC
>DATBWN010000288.1:0-3523 GCA_036514755.1 Dehalococcoidia bacterium
TGAGGGGTATCGCCTTGCTGCGGACCGTCGTGACGCGCCTCATCGCAGCACCTCCCGTATGTCGACGAAGTGACCGGCGATAGCCGCCGCCGCCGCCATCTGGGGGCTGACGAGGTGGGTGCGGCCGCCCGGGCCCTGGCGCCCCTCGAAGTTGCGGTTGGAGGTCGATGCGCAGCGCTCGCCCGGCATGAGGATATCCGGGTTCATGCCCAGACACATGGAGCAGCCGGCGTCGCGCCACTCGAAGCCGGCGTCGATGAAGACCTTGTCGAGGCCCTCCGCCTCCGCCTGCGCCTTCACCAGGCCGGAGCCCGGCACGACCATCGCCCGCAGCGTGGACGCCACCCTTTGGCCGCGGACGACCGACGCGGCGGCGCGCAGGTCTTCGATGCGCGAGTTAGTGCAGGAGCCGATGAACACGCGGTCGAGGGGGATGTCCTGGATGGCGGTGCCGGGCTTGAGGTCCATGTAGGTCAGGGCGCGACGCACCAGCTCGCGCGCCGCCGGCGCCTCGAAGGAGTCAGGGTCGGGCACGCGGCCGCCGACGGGCACGCTCTGGCCGGGATTCACGCCCCAGGTAACGTACGGCTCAATCTCCTCGCCCCGCAGCGAGACCACCGTGTCGAAGCTGGCGCCCTCATCCGTCGGCAGGCTGCGCCAGTAGTCCAGCGCTGCCTCCCACGCCCTGCCTTTCGGCGCGAAGGGCCGGCCTTCGAGGTAGGCGAAGGTCGCGTCGTCCGGCGCGACGAGGCCGGCGCGGGCGCCCGCCTCGATCGACATGTTGCAGACCGTCAGCCGCCCTTCTACCGAGAGGTTGCGGACGGCCTCGCCGCGGTACTCGACGATGTGGCCGGTGCCGCCGCCGACGCCGATGCGGTTGATTATCGCCAGGATCAGATCCTTCGCCGTGACGCCGAAGCCGAGGGCGCCGTCCACCTCGATCGCCAGCGTCTTCGGCCGCGCCTGACGCAGCGTCTGGGTCGCCAGGACGTGCTCGACCTCCGACGTGCCGATGCCGATGGCGAGGGCGCCGAGAGCGCCGTGCGTCGACGTGTGGCTGTCGCCGCAGACGATCGTCATGCCCGGCTGCGTCAGGCCCTGCTCCGGCCCGATGACGTGGACGATGCCCTGACGCAGGTCTTCGACGCCGAAGATCGGGATGGCGAAGTCGCTGACGTTGCGCTCAAGCACGTCCACCTGCTGGATCGAAAGCGGGTCGGGCCAGGGCTTGTCGCGGTCCACCGTCGGCACGTTGTGGTCGACGGTGGCCAGCGTCAGCTCGGGCCGCCTCACTTTGCGGCCGGCCAGCCGCAGCCCCTCGAAAGCCTGGGGCGACGTGACCTCGTGCACGAGGTGGAGGTCGATATAGAGGAGGTCGGACCGTTCGGCGAGGAGGCCCTCGTCGGCCTCGCCCGACTCGGCCAGGGCCGCCCGCCGCGCCTGCTCCTGCAGCGGGCTAGAGACGACGTGGCTCTCCCAGATCTTCTCCGAAAGCGTCTTCGGTTCCGCCATCCGACTCTCCTTTACGGGTTCGTCCGCACGGCGGCGTCCTCGGGGCGCTGAACGCTGAGGGCGCGGTTGATCGCCTGCAGCACGGCCTTGGCCGCCGCGACGATGATGTCCGTATCGGCGCCGCGGCCCGTGTAGGTGCGGCCGTCGCACTCGATGCGCACGACGACCTCGCCCTGAGCGTCGATGCCCTCCGTGACGCTCTTTACCGAGAACTCCGTCAGCTCGTTCTCGATGCCGACGAGGGCGTTGATCGCCCTGTACGTGGCGTCGACCGGCCCGGTGCCCGTCGCCGTGTGCAGGAGCGTCCGGCCGTCCGGCGTGCCGAGGCGAACCGTGGCCGTCGGCACGAGCTGGTTGCCGCACGAGACCTGCAGCAGGTCGAGCTTGAAGCTCTCCTCCGCCGCCTCGCGCCGCTCCTCGCCGACCAGCGTCTCGATGTCGCGGTCGTCAATCTCGGGCTTCTTGTCCGCCAGCTCCTTGAAAGCGCTGAAGGCGCGCTCGAACTCCTCATGCGTCAGCTCGATGCCCAGGTCGTCCATCCGCGACTTGAAGCCGTGGCGGCCGGAGAGCTTGCCGAGGACGATCTCGCTGCCCGCCGGCCAGCCGATCTCGCGCGCGTCCATGATCTCGTAGGTCTCGCGCATCTTGAGGATGCCGTCCTGGTGGATGCCCGACTGGTGCCGGAAGGCGTTGCCGCCGACGATCGCCTTGTTCGGCTGCACGACCATGCCCGTGAGGTCGGAGACGAGCCGCGACGTGCGGTAGAGCTCGCGCGTCTTCACGTTCGTCTCCAGGTCGAAGAAGTCGGCGCGCGTCTTGATCGCCATGACGACCTCTTCCAGGGCGGCGTTGCCGGCGCGCTCGCCGATGCCGTTGATGCAGGTCTCCACCTGGCGGGCGCCGGCGCGCACCGCCGCCAGGCTGTTCGCCACGGCGAGGCCCAGGTCGTTGTGGCAGTGGACGGAGATCGTCGCCCGGTGGATATTGCCCACGTTCGTCAGGATGCCACTGATGAAGGCGCTGAACTCCTCCGGCGTCGTGTAGCCGACCGTGTCCGGGATGTTGACGGTTGTCGCGCCCGCTTCGATGACCTGCTCCAGCATGCGGTAGACGTACTCCCACTCGGAGCGCGTCGCATCCATCGGGCTGAACTCGACGTCCTCGACGTAGCCCTTGGCGCGCGCGACCATCGTCCGCGCCATCTCGAGCACGGTCTCGCGGTCCTTGGCGAGCTGGTGCATGAGGTGGATGTCGGACGTCGAGAGGAAGACGTGGATGCGCGGCGCCGCGGCGTCCTTGACCGCCTCGTAGCACGAGTCGACGTCGCGCTGGACGGCGCGCGCCAGGCCGGCGATGCGCGACCCGCGCACCTCCTTGGCCACGGCCTTCACGGCCTCGAAGTCGCCCGGCGAGCTGGCGGGAAAGCCCGCCTCGATTATGTCGACACCGAGCCGCTGCAGCTGGTGGGCGATCTCGATCTTGTCGTGGATGTTGAAGGCGACGCCGGGCGACTGCTCGCCGTCGCGCAGGCTCGTGTCGAAGATGAGTACTTTGTCAGACATTGCTCTCAGACCTCCTTTTTTGATGGGCTGCCGCGCACCGAAGCGGAGCGCGTCTTCGCGGGCCCTCCCCCGACATCGTCGGGGAGGGCCGGAGGAGTCTGAGGCAACGTTTTCTGTACCGCGGGTTGAAACCCGCGGCATCGAAGTAGTGGTCCGTCTACCGTTCATACTTCTCCAACCGCTCGTCCTGCGTTCGAACGTACTTCCTGACGACCGGTACCTACTCCACAAAGATGTCTACCTCGGGCCGTAGCTTGGCGCACGCGGCGATGACGCTGTGGATCCGGTGCCCCTTGAACGCGGGAACGAGAGCCTGATCGAGCGCATGCTTCTCATCCAGCAGGACGTAGGCTTGCTCGGTCAGCACGTAGTCGAAGCGGCAGGCCCACTTGCGCGCCCCCAGGCGTGCTGTGGTGGAGCAGTTGTCGATCATGTACGAGACGCCCCGC
>DATBWN010000289.1:0-10375 GCA_036514755.1 Dehalococcoidia bacterium
TCGGTGGGCCTCTGCACGGGCCTTAGCTGCCGGCTCAACGGCGCCGAGGCGCTCGCGGCGGAGCTGCACGCCGCCGGCCGGCACGTCGAGGAGCAGCCCTGTCGCTTCCTCTGCAACCAGGCGCCGGTCGTCGCGCTGGGCCACCCTTCAAGCCACGCCCACGGCTACGTCGTGGAGGCGACGGCGGCGAAGGTCGCCGCCGCTCTCGATGGCGAGCCGGAGCTGCCTCGGCGGCCGACCCCGACTGCTGCACCCGCCGAGACGCGCCGCGTCACCGCTCGCTGCGGCGGCGTCAACCCGGAGAGCCTGGGAGCGGCGCACGCCGCCGGCGCCTACGAAGGCCTGGCGAAGGCGCGCTCCATGTCTCCGGCCGACGCGACGGCGCAGGTGCTCGCTTCCGGCCTGCAGGGCCGCGGCGGCGCCTACTTCCCCGCCGGCCGTAAGTGGGACGGCGCCCGCGCCCACCCCGGCCCGCGCTACCTCGTCGTCAACTTCGAGGAGGGGGAGCCCGGCGTCTTCAAGGACCGCTACCTGGTGGAGAACGACCCGCACGTGCTCGTCGAGGGGCTGCTCATCGCCGCCCACGGCATCGAGGCGCGGCAGGTCTACGTTTACATCAACGGCGAGGCGAACCTGGCGGCGCGCCGGCTGGAGCTGGCGCTCTCGCAGGCGAGGCAGGCCGCGCTCCTGGGCGATGTCGCCGTCGAGGTCAGGCGCGGCGCCGGCGGCTACGTCTGCGGCGAGGAGTCGGTCATCCTCTCGAGCATCGAGGGCGAGCGGGCGGTGCCGCGCCTGCGGCCGCCCCTGCCCGTCGACTCGGGCCTCTGGGGCCGGCCGACCGTGATCAACAACGTCGAGACGCTGGCCAACCTCCCGTTCATCTTCCGCGAGGGAGTGGAGGAGTTCCGTAGCGTCGGAACAGAGCAGGCTCCCGGTACGAAGATCCTCTGCCTCTCCGGGGCGGTCCAGCGGCCCGGCGTCTACGAAGTCGCCCTCGGCACGACGCTGCGCAGCGTGCTGTTCGAGCTCGGCGGCGGCCCGCGCGCGGGCCACATGCTGCGCGCCGCCGTCTGCGGCGGGCCCTCCGGCGGCCTGATGCCGGAGTCGAAGTTCGACACACCGCTCTTCGGCGGCTCGCTGGACGCCGGTGGCGCGGCGCTGGGCGCCGGCGGCATCGTCGCCATCGACGACTCGATACCGCTGCGCGAGGCCGTCTACCACCTGGCCGCCTACAACGCCGCCGAGTCGTGTGGGAAGTGCACGCCCTGCCGCGAGGGTTCGCCGCGCATGCGCGACCTGCTGGCGCAGCTCGGCAACGGCTCGGCGCCGAAGGACGCGATCGAGCTGCTGGACGCCCTGGACGAGGCAATGGCAAGCGCGTCACTGTGCGGCCTCGGGCAGATGGCGCCGCTGCCCTATCGCAGCCTGAGGACGCATTTCATCCGGGAGCTGACGGGATGAATAGCCCAGGTTTTCGCTGCTTTATCTGCGATCAGACTTCAAACGCCAGTCTCCAACCGTTTGTTTCGAGGCACGCAGTCGCGAATCACGTGGCTGGCAAAATAAAACGAGGCAAGAACTACCAGCACATCGCGTGGATAAGGACTGCTCTTCCGGCCGTTGACTACGAATCTCTCAAAACGAACGAAGTCGGAGATCAGATTGGGCAGTGGATGGCGATGCATCGCGAAGAGCGCCGCGCATGGCAAACATGAGTCAGAAGGCCAGGCTTCCAGCCTGGCCGTGGTCCGAGTACGTATGGCGGGTTAAGTGCTGATGGGCGCCAGAGAGCATCCAGACGCAGAGAACACGCCGTACTTCATAACTACGGTCACACACAATCGGCAAAAGGTGTTTGCGGGTGCTTCCGCCGCCGAAATGTTCCTCGAGGAACTGAATTACGCGCGGCAAGAGCTCGGCTTTGCGCTCCTTTCGTTCGTAGTGATGCCGGACCATGTTCACCTTCTGCTCGTTCCGCGATCCCCGTCTCCGCTAAGTCTCGTCATGCAAACAATCAAAGGCCGATTCGCCAGACGATGGAATCGGCGTCAGAATACAAGGGGCAAGCTGTGGCAGCCGCGCTACGTCGAGTCGGGTGTCAGAACGGAAGCCCAACTCCACAAGTGGATTCAATACATAGACTTGAATCCCGTTGAGGCGGGTCTAGCGCCTAGCCCAGGGCAGTACCAGTTTTCATCTGTGAGTGGCGCCCTTTCCATTGATGTCGAGGCGTATTTCGACGGCACGTGGCCCGGCCAGGCTGAAGCCTGGCCTTCGGCAGTCGTGGGGGCAAGGTGACCCTCTCCCTCAACATCGACGGCACCTTCGTCAGCGTCCCGGACGGCGCGATGGTGCTCGACGCCGTCAAGGCGGCGGGCGCGCACGTGCCCCACCTGTGCAAGGACGAGGACCAGGCGCCGATCGGCGCCTGCCGGACGTGCCTCGTGCAGGTCGAGGGGCAGCGCGGCTTCCCGGCGTCCTGCTACCTGCCGGCGCGCGACGGCATGAACGTCTCGACGCGCGGCGAGCAGCTCGACCGCATCCGGCGCAGCGTCCTCGACCTGACGCTGGGCATGCTCGACCCCGCCGGCCGCGGTGCCCGCCGCCTGGCGGCCGAAGCGGCGCGCTACAGTGTTGATGGGCGGTTTGCGCCGGACCCAGAGCGGGCCCTCGATGACTCGACGCCGGCGTTCACGCTGAACCTCGCCGACTGCATCCTCTGCGGCCGCTGCGTCGAGGGCTGCCAGGATGTACAGCACATCGGCGCCATCGCCGTCGTCGGCGGCGGCGAGCGGGCGCACATCGGCGCGTTCTTGGACCAGCCCCTCGTCGAGTCGATCTGCACCTCCTGCGGCACCTGCGTGAGCGTCTGCCCGACGGGGGCGCTGTTCCCGAGGTTGGAACAGGGAACAAGGAACAGGGAACAGGAAGCGACGAGGTAGGGGCGACCTTCAGGTCGCCAAGTACGTGCCGACGTGGCGAGCTGAAGCTCGCCGCTACATCTGGAGAGTCCGAGATGATGGCAACCCAAGGCATAGCTCAGGAGACCGGCGGGCCGCTGCCTGACCTCGGCGTCGCGAAGCAGGTGGTGACCACCTGCGCCTACTGCGGCGTCGGCTGCGGCGTCCGCCTCAACATCGACGCGAACGACCGCATCCTCTGGGTGGATGACCGGCCGACTAACCCCTCGAGCCAGGGGATGCTCTGCGTCAAGGGCCGCTTCGGCCTCACCTTCGTCAACCACGAGGACCGCCTGACCACGCCCCTCATCCGCCGTCCTTCCGCAGACGGAGGGAGCGTGCTGGAGCCGGCGTCCTGGGACGAGGCGCTGGACTACGTCGCCGAGAAGCTCGTCGAGCACCGCGGCTCCTTCGCCATGCTCACCTCGGCCAAGGCGACGAACGAGGACGGCTACGTGCTGCAGAAGCTGGCGCGCCTGCTCATGCAGACGAACAACATCGACCACTGCACGCGGCTCTGCCACTCGCCCTCGGTGGAGGCGATGCTGCGGCAGCTGGGCTCCGGCGCGACGAGCAACTCCTACGAGGACTTCGATAACGCGGGCTGCCTCATGGTCGTCGGCTCCGACACGAGCTCCAACCACCCGGTCATCGCCTCGCGCCTGCGCCGGGCCATCGACGAGCGCGGCGCCCGGCTCATCGTCGTCAACCCGAAGGGCATCGACCTCTGCGACTACGCCGACTACTTCCTGCGCCCGAACCCGGGCACGGACGTGGCCCTGTTCAACGGCCTGGCGAAGGCCGTCATCGACGAGGGGCTGGCGGACGAGGCGTTCATCACCTCACGCACCGAGGGCTTCGAGGCGTTCCGGGCGAGCCTCGCTGGCTACACGCCGGACTACGTCGAGTCGGTCACGGGCGTGGCGGCGGCGGACATCCGCGGCGCCGCCCGCCTCTTCGCCCGGCCGCCGAAGCCCCGCGGGCCGGACGTCGACCCGTCGCGGCCCTACGGCGGCTCCTGCCTCCTCTGGGGCATGGGCGTCACGCAGCACACCTGCGGCACGGACAACGCCTACTCGCTGCTCAACCTGGCGCTTGTCACGGGCCAGGTCGGCCGGCCGGGCAACGGCGTCTCGCCCCTGCGCGGCCAGAACAACGTCCAGGGCTGCGGCGACGCCGGCTGCATCCCCGACAACCTGCCCGGCTACCAGGGCCTCGGCGACGCCAACCGGTCGAAGTTCGAGAAGGCGTGGGGCTTGCCCCTGCCGGGCGAGCGCGGCCTGCGCGCCACCGAGATGTTCGAGGAGGCGGCGCAGGGCAACCTCGAGTGCATGTACGTCACGGGCGAGAACCCGTTGCTCAGCGAGCCCTACATCCACCACGCCGAAGAGGCGGTCAAGAACCTCAAGTTCCTCGTCGTGCAGGACATTTTCCCCAACGAGACGACGCAGTACGCCCACGTCGTCCTGCCCGCCGCCTCGTTCGCGGAGAAGGAGGGCACGTTCACCAACAGCGAGCGCCGGGTCCAGCGCGTGCGCAAGGCGATCGAGCCGCCGGGCGTGAGCCGGCCGGACTGGGACATTACCGCCGACCTGGCGCGTCGCATCGCCCGCCGGCTGGAGCTGCCCGTCGACCAGTTCGCCTGGCGCTCGGCCGCGGCGGTCTTCGATGAGATGGCGTCGCTGACGCCGATCCTCGGCGGCATCTCGCACGAGCGCCTGGACGCCCTCGGCGACGAGGCGATCCAGTGGCCCTGCCCGACGCCGGACCACCCCGGCACGAAGCGCCTCTACGACGAGACCTTCGCGGTCGGCAAGGCGCCGTTCGTGCCGGTGGAGCAGGGCCCGCCGGCCGCCGAGCTGCCCAGCCAGCGCTTCCCTCTCATCCTCAACACGGGCCGCATCCTCTACCACTGGCACGGCGGCACGATTACGCGGCGCGCCCGCACCCTCCTGGCGCGCGCGCCCGAGCTGCAGGTGGCCATCAACCCGCAGGACGCCGCCCGCTACGACGTCAAGGAGGGCGAGGACATCGTCGTCTACTCCCGCCGCGGCGAGCTCGCCGGCAAGGCGCTCCTTACTGAGGCGATGCGCGCCGGCGAGATATTCATCCCCTTCGTCAAGCTGCGCGATGCGAACGCCAACTACCTGACGAACGCCGTCTACGACCCGAAGTCGCGCATACCGGAGTACAAGGTCTGCGCCGTGCGCATCGAGAAACCCGGCGCGCCCCAGGCCTGGCGCCGGGGGCGGCGAGGCGCCGGCGCAAAGGAGAGGGCGTGAACCTTCCTCCCGAAGCAAGCCGGAACCTCGAGGCCGAGGTCACGAAGGTGCTGGACGAGGCGCTGGAGACGCTGCGCTGGTGTAGGGCGCACCTGGGGGAGCGCGGCGTCGGCGAGTCGCTGCGCCAGCTGGAGCTGCGGCTCGGCTACCTGGCGCAGGCGCTGGCCTGGCATACGGACGGCGAAGTCGAGAAGGGGGACGCGGCCCTCGGCGTCGCCCAGGGGCGGTCGCGGCGCCAGCAGCTCATCGACCAGCGCCTCTGGGAAGAGGGCTGGTGGAGCCACTGAGGACGCCCGCGTTCAGGCGGGCTTAACCCGAAACCCTTCTTGCCCAATTGCCAGTTTGCCCGTTTGCCTGGGGCGTGGCGGATGGGCGGAGTCAGCCCCAGAAGCGCCACCAGGGCCGCCTTGAGGCTGCCGCGCCGGCTGCCATCGCCCGCGAGTGGCCGGCGGCCGCCTCCGCCCTGAGCACGCCGGCCGGGTCGGCGTCGAAGCTGCTCTTGCAGTCGGCGCTGCAGAAGAAGTAAGCCGTCCCTTCGTACTCGGACGTGCTCGCGGCGGTCCGCGGGTCGATGTCCATGTGACAGACGGGGTCGTGCACGGTCTGGCTGGTCATCTTGCGCCCCTTTCAGGCCTGCCTATACACCCCAGAGCTGGGGGATGAAGTCGAAGTACTGGTTTAAGGACGTGAACTCGTTCAGGAAGACGAGGACGCCCACCAGCAGGACGACGGCGCCCGTCGCTAGCTCGAGCGCCGGCAGGAAGCGTCCGAAGCGTCGCAGGCCGGCCGTTACGCTGCCGAGGGCGTAGCCGGCGGCGAGGAACGGCAGCGCCAGCCCCGCCGAGTAGGCGAGGAGGAGATAGGCGCCCTGGTGCACCGTCGACGAGGCGGCGGCGAGCGTGAGGATGGCGCCCAGCACCGGCCCGATGCACGGCGTCCAGGCGACGGCGAAGGCGCTGCCGAAGCCCAGCGACCGCGCGTAGCTCAGCGCCGTCGACTGGACAAGGAGGGCCCCTTGTCCGTTCGACGTGAGCCGAGCCTGCCCTGAGCCTGCCGAAGGGAAGGACGAGGGCCCGCGTGGTTCGACAAGCTCACCACGAGCGGAACCGGCGCCGGCGTAGGCGAGCGCCGGCTGCGCGCCGCCGAGGCTCAGCTGGTACGTCCGGTAAAGCCACGGCACCTTGATCACGCCCATCAGGTTCAGCCCCAGGACGATGAGGAAGACGCCGGCGACCTTCTCCAGCGTCGGCAGCTCGTCGCGGACGAGGCCGCCGACGAGGCCGACGGAGGCGCCGATGACCGTGAAGACGACGCCGAAGCCGAGGACGAAGGCGAAGGCGTGGGAGAGCGTCTCGCGGCGGCTCGGCGTCGCCTCCGGGGTGCTGGCGACGCCTGTCAGGTGGGCGATGTAGGCCGGCACGAGGGGCAGGACGCAGGGCGAGAGGAAGGAGATGACGCCGGCCGCGAAGGCGAAGGCGATGCCGAACGGCCCCGCCAGGTGGTCGGCCCAGCCCTCCGTGATCACGGGGACATGATAGCAACGACGGGAACAAGGAACGCCAGGGGCCAGGGGCCAGGGAACAGGGAAGAGGGCCTGGCTCGCAATGACACGCCCTTGCTGCTCCCTGTTCCTTGTTCCTGGTTCCATCGCGGGGCGCTACACTAGCCTTGCCGTGGCCGCACTGAAGTCGAAGCAGTCCTTCGAGGAGCTGTACAGACAGCTAGAGGAGAAGGTCGCGCTGCTGGAGCAGGGCGGCCTCAGCCTGGACGACTCGCTGGCGGCCTACGAGGAGGCAGTGGCGCTGGCGCAGCGCTGCCAGCAGCTCCTGGAGAAGGCGGAGCTGCGTATCACGCGTCTGAAGGAGTCCATCGTCAGCGCTGAGGCGGCGTATTCGGCTGAGCCGCTGGAGGAGGAGGATGGCTAACCGCGCGCCGGCTGGCTTCGCATTCAGCGGCCCTTCGCCAGGCGGCGGGCCTTGTCTGCTCCGCCAGGATTCCCGGAGGGAATGGGGGGACACCCCCCACGCCCCCCGTCAGGGGCTACGCCCCTGCACCCGCTCTTTGCCAGTTTGCCCGTTTGCGTGTCTGCCCGATGCCTAAGCTGCGCGCCGACTTCCACAGCCATACGAACTACTCCCGCGACTCCGTCATCAGCCCGCGCTCGTTCATCGAGGGCTGCCTGCGCAAGGGCGTCAACTGCGTCGCCGTCACGGACCACAACGAGATCGAGGGCGCCTTCGTCATCGAGAAGCTGGCGCAAGAGGCCGGCGGCGGCCTCAAGGTCATCGTCGGCGAGGAGGTGAAGACGGCCGAGGGCGAGATTATCGGCCTCTTCCTCAAGGAGCTGGTGCCGCGAGGCATGACGCCGGAGGAGACCATCCGCTGCATCCATGAACAGGGCGGCCTCGTCGTCATCCCTCATCCCTACGACGTCTTCCGGCGCTCCGTCATCAAGCGCGACGCGCTGGAGCGGATCAAGGGCGAGGTAGACGCCGTCGAGGGCTTCAACTGCCGCAACATCCTCGCCCGCCACGACGAGAAGGCGCGGGACCTGGCGCGCGGCGTCGCGAAGCCCCTGACGCTGGGCACGGACGCTCATTCGCCCTGGGAGCTGGGCGGCGCCGTGCTGGAGATGGACGACTTCGAGACGCCGCAGGAGCTCCTACAGGCGCTGGCGGGTGGCCGCATCGTCGGCCGGCGCTCACTGCCCGTCGTGCACTGGATCAGCACCTACGCAAAGGTGCGCTGGCGTCTCGGCCTGCGGCCGACCTACGCCTCGCCGCCGCGGGCGCGCATCAGGAACTAATGCTGCGTATCGGCTGGTTCGCGACGGGGCGGGGTCAGACCTCGCCAAAGCTGCTGCGTGCCGCTCTCGAAGCGATCAGGGGCGGGCTCGACGCTCAGATTGCTTTCGTCTTCTCCAATCAGGAGCCAGGCGATTCCGAGAACGGAGATCGCTTCTTCGAGCTGGTGCGCGCCGCCGGAATACCGCTGATCACGCATTCAGACGTCAAGTTCCGTCGCAAGGTGGGCGGCGTCATCGCGCGCAAGGGCGAGCCGCTGCCGGCCTGGCGGCGCGACTACGACGCTGCCGTGGCTGACCTGCTCTCGACCTACGACTTCGACGTTGGGATCATGGCCGGCTATCTGCTGATCCTCACCGAGGTGATGCACGCCCGCTGGCCCATCCTCAACCTGCACCCGGCGCTGCCGGACGGTCCCATTGGCTTGTGGCAGGACGTGATCTGGCACCTTATCGAGACGCGGGCGGACGAAAGCGGTGTCCTCACATTCCTCTCGACAGCTGACCTCGACCGTGGCCCGCCAATCAGCTTCTGCCGCTACTCGCTACGTGGCGGCGAGATCGACCGGCTCTGGGCCGAGCAGGGCGAGCGACCGCTTGCGGAGCTGCAGGCTGAAGGCGAGGCAAGCCCGCTATTCGCGGCGATTCGCCAGCGTGGCGTTGCGCGCGAGCTGCCGCTCGTGGTCGAGACCCTGCGCGCGCTGGCGACTGGTCGCGTGCGGATCGACAGGAACGCTTCAGGCTTTCGCGTCGTGAACACGGCCGGCGAGGCGCTAACGGCGCTAGATCTCACGCCGGACGTGGAAGCGGCGCTGCGGACCTGGTAGTGGGTCCTGGTCAGCCCGAGCGCTGGTTATCGTTCGTGGTGAGCCTGTCGAACGACGATTCCTAGTCGAGCGGATCGTCCTTCGACAGGCTCAGGACGAACGGCTTGCAGAATGACCCACTACCGCGGGCCTAGTCGTCCTCGTCGGCTGCGAGCACCTCACCCGTCGCCGCGTCCACCTTGACGTCGCTGTCGCCGACGTCGACGTTGAAGACCAGCCTGCCCTGCCAGCGCTCGAGGTCGACCTCGTCCAGCGGGCCGGAGGCGGCGGTCTGGGCGGCGGCGATCGCCTCGGCGAGGGTTATGCCGGCCTGGGGCAGCAGCTCCTTACCGTCGTCGAGGACGCCGCCGCGTCCCGCCGAGGCTTCGTTCGACATCAGGCTGAGCCCGCCGCCGGCGGCGCCGACCAGCGTCACTATCGCAAGAGCGATGACGATGCGCTTCTTAAGGCTCATGGTCTGCTAGACCTCCTCTTGTTAACGAGCTTGAGCGTCGCGGCGCCGGCGATAGCGAGGGCCGCGGCGACTGCCAGGAAGCCCCAGGCGTCGTCGACCTCGTCCGCGAGGCCGGCGTCGCCGGTGCTCGGCGCCTGCAGCGAGGAGCCAGCGCCGCTGGCCGGAACGGCGGTCTGCGGCGCTGATAGCGCGGCGGTCGGCGCCGGCGCGGCCGGCGCCGGGCCGACGGAGGTGAGCTGCAGGACGGAGTCGGCGCCCTGCTCCTTCACCATCCCCACGCCCGGGCAGTACCACTTGAACTCCTCGACGCCGGGCTCCAGGGGCGAGAAGTCCTTCGTCTTCAGGCAGCCTAGATAGCTCCCGCTGGGCACGCTGACGGCCTCGTTGACGGCGACGACGGTGGCCATGTCCTCCGCGATGCCCGACGCGAGCTCCTGACGGTAGGTCTGGCCCACCTGAGGCTGCGCGGGCATCAGGACGCCCGGCTCGTTCCGGCCTTCGCCGGCGAGCCACTGGCCGGCGTGGTCGCGCAGCCGTCCTTCCTCGTAGTTGTCCACCAGCTCGCCGAAGTAGTAGACGCTGCCGTCTTTGTGCTGGGCGAAGTAGTCGATGGCGACCTCGACGAGCTCGCCGTCCTCGTAGGCCTTCTCCTCCAGCGCGAGGACTGTTACGCCGGCCACGGTCTCCGTCTTCGCCAGCACGCGAGACTCGAGGCGCGTGTCAACCTCCTCGCCGGTGTCAGGATCGATCTCTTCGCCGACGAAGACCTTCGGGCCGATGAGCGAGAGAGGGAAGAGGGGATGCGTGATCGACGCCTGAAAGTCGGCCGGGTTGATCTGCTGCTGGGCGGCGGCCGGCCCGCCGGTGTCGCGCGTGAGCAAGGCGGCGGCCGCGAGAGCGGCGCTCGTCGCGAGAGCGGCAAGCAGAGCGCGCCGGGGTCTGAGTATGGTCATGGTCAGGGTACTCCTTCGGGCAACCTTTTCGATGCCGATCCTGGTCGGCCGGCGAGGGGTTCAGGCCTTGCGCGGCGTCAGCGGAGGGCCATCGGG
>DATBWN010000290.1:0-2518 GCA_036514755.1 Dehalococcoidia bacterium
GAAGAGCTCAGGCACCGCAACAACCAGCTCAACGCCCTGCACAACGTCTTCTCCGAGATCACGGAGACCCTCAGCCTGGACTACGTCGTGCGCGCCACCCTGCGCGAGGCGATGAAGCTCACCCGCGCCGACATGACCGTCCTGCGCCTCCTACGCGGCAGCGAGTTGGCCGTCGTCGGCGCGGTCACCGTCGGCGGGCGCGAGCTCACGGACCTGCCATCGGCACCCCTGGGCGAGGGCCCGAACGGCCGCGTGGCGAAGACGGGGCGCAGCATCAAGTTCGATAGCGACGCCGAGCGAATGATGAGCACCCGGCCCCTGGGCCACGCCGGCCGCAGCCCGTCGGACCAGACCGGCGGCCCCCAGATGGAGTCCGGCATCATCGTGCCGCTCATCGTCAGGACACACGTCGTCGGCACTCTGGCAGTCTACTCGCACGGCGAAGCGGCGTTCAGCGCCGAAGACCAGCGCTTTCTAGAGATGATGGCCTCCCAGGTGGCGACGGCCATCGTCGCGGCGGACACGACCGACACCAGCGAGCGTCGCGCCCACGAGGACGTCCTCACCGGCCTGCCCAACCGCCTCCAGCTCAGCGAGGACCTCGCCGGCGACCTCGCCAACCTCTACCTCCAGGGCCGGCGCGCCGTCGTCGCCATGGCGGACATCGACCACTTCAAGCGCTTCAACGACGACTACGGCCACAGGGTCGGCGACGTCACGCTGGGGGAGGTCGCCGGCGTGCTGCGCAGCTCCGTGCGCGAGAACGACCGCGTCTACCGCTTTGGCGGCGAGGAGTTCGTCCTCATCTTCCTGGACGTCGGGCCGGAGGAGGCGCGCTCCCTCGCCGAGCGCGTCCGCGACGCCATCGAGACGAGGCCCTTCGCCGGCGAGCACCTGGAGGCCGTGGGCCCCGTCACCATCTCCATCGGCCTCGCCGCGTTGCCGGACCACGACACGAACCTCAATCACCTCATCGAGCTGGCGGACAAGGCGATGTACCAGGCCAAGGACGCCGGCCGCAACAAGGTCGTCTTCTGGAACGAGAACGAAGGGGCGTCGATCCCCAGCCTCGTCGCCTAGCGGTGGCTTGGCGGTGAGCCAGCCAATGCAAGAAAGTGACCGCCCAGACCACGACGCAGCCCGCCACCAGGGCGAGCGCTATCTAGGCGCCGTCCTCCGCCCGTCCGTTATCGTCTCGGTCGCCGCGCTCGCTTCCTTCATCGGCGTCGTCGCCATCTTCGTCGGGCGCATCGTCCAGAAGGCGGTTTCCTACGCCGAGCGCGAGAGCGAGGCGATGCGCGCCGCCAGCGAGGAGCTGAGCCACCGCAACAACCAGCTCAACGCCTTGCACAACGTCTTCTCCGAGATCACGGACACTCTCAGCCTTGACCACGTTGTGAGCGCCACGCTGCGTGAAGCGATGAAGCTCACACGCGCCGACATGACCTCGCTGAATCTCTTGCGCGGCAACGAGCTAGTCGTCGCCGGGGCTCTTGCTGCGGGCGGCAGGAAGCTCAAGGATTTCCCGCCGGTCCCGCTCGGTGAAGGCCCGGTCGGTCGCGTCGCGCAAGCGGGGCACAGCCTCAGGATCGATAGCGAAGCTCAACGAATGATGAGCACGCGTCCAGGAACTCACGCTGGCCTCAGTCCGTCACAGCAGATGGGCGGCCCGGAACTTGAGTCTGGCATCATCGCCCCTCTGATCGTCAGGACGCGAGTCGTCGGCACCCTTAGCGCCTGGTCTTGCAGCCTGCAGGCCTTCAGCGCCGAAGACCAGCGCTTTCTAGAGATGATGGCTTCGCAGGTGGCGACGGCCATTGTCGCGGCGGACACGACTGACACCAGTGAGCGTCGCGCCCACGAGGACGTCCTCACCGGCCTGCCCAACCGCCTCCAGCTCAGCGAGGACCTCGCCGGCGACCTCGCCAACCTCTACCTCCAGGGCCGACGTGCCGTCGTCGCCATGGCGGACATCGACCACTTCAAGCGCTTCAACGACGACTACGGCCACAAGGTTGGCGACGTCACGCTGGGGGAGGTCGCCGCCGTCCTGCGCAACTCCGTGCGGGAGAACGACCGCGTCTACCGCTTTGGCGGCGAGGAGTTCGTCCTCATCTTCCTCGACGTTGGGCCGGAGGAGGCGCGCTCCCTCGCCGAGCGCGTCCGCGACGCCATCGAGACGAGGCCCTTCGCCGGCGAGCACCTGGAGCCCGTGGGCCCGGTGACGATCTCCATCGGCCTGGCGGCGCTGCCGGACCACGACACGAACCTCAATCACCTCATCGAGCTGGCGGACAAGGCGATGTACCTGGCCAAGGACGCCGGCCGCAACAAGGTCGTGCTCTGGAGCGAGAACGAGGGCGCGGAGGCCCCCGACCTCGTCGCCTGACCTCCTAGACCTACTCGTACGCCTCGCGACCCTAGGCCGCCTCCGACGCGTGGTGGTATAGTCCCAGTCGATCCGTTTCGGACAACTAGCTGGGAGGAGATTCGCCATGGCATACGAGGGCATGCTCGC
>DATBWN010000291.1:0-10730 GCA_036514755.1 Dehalococcoidia bacterium
ACGAGCGCCAGCGCCCCGTTGTAGTCGACGAAGGGAGTGCGCACCCCGTCGATGAGCCATGTGTCCTCGTAGGCGTTGAAGGGGCCCTCAGCAGCGTCGTTAGCCATGGCGTACCTCTCGTGCTTCGGCAGCGCAGCGACCGTCCCAAGTGTGAGAGCAGCGCGACTGCTCGTTCCAGGGCCGAATGGTCCGTAAAGGGCGGGACGAAGGGGACTGTGGTCGGGCGCGGGCTGATGCGCAAGCCGGTTACGAGGTCAGGAGACGTGTCCACAGCGTCGAGATTGAAGGCCCGCCGTTCGCTGATCAGGAGCTTTACAGGACCTGCCAGCCAGGAGTTCAGCCGCCCTAGGCCGCCCGGGATGCGCGTTGAGCGCCGACCGCCGCCTCGATGAATGCCTCCAGGTCTTCCCTGGCGAGCGGTTGGCTGAATAGGAATCCCTGTCCAAATTCGGCGTTGAGAGCGCGCAAGTACTCCAGCTGGTCTCTTCGCTCGATTCCCTCTGCGAACACGCTCAACTGAAGTCGCTGGCCTAGCTCAATCGTTGCGCCTGTAAGCCTTTCATTCTTCTTCGACACGTTGATGTCGCCGATGAATGACTTGTCAATCTTCAGTATGTCTATGGGGAATTGTTTCAAGTAGCTGAGGGAAGAGAAGCCCGTGCCGAAGTCGTCCAGCGCTAGCTTAACGCGCAGCTTCTTCAGTTCATCTAGAACCGCCAGCGATCGATCTGGATCTTCCAGCATCACACTCTCCGTAATCTCGAGCGTCAGGGCGCTGGGGTCTACTTCAGCGTCCTCGATCACGCGACGAACTTCCTCGACGAAGCCTGGGGCCAGAATCTGCTTGGCAGAGACGTTCACGCTGACGAGGAGCGAACTGTCGGGGTATCTTGTTTGCCATGACTTTGCAAGCTCGCACGCATCTCTGAGAACGAACTCGCCGATCTCGCGGATCATTCCGGTTTCTTCAGCAAGAGGGATAAACTCGACCGGCAAGATCATGCCGCGAGTCGGGTGACTCCAGCGTACAAGGGCTTCGGCACCCGCGATACTTCCGTCGTTGAGCCTGAACGCAGGCTGGTAGTACACGACGAGCTCACTGCGCGACAAGGCACGCCGAAGGTCCGCGATGAGGGACTGGCGCTCGCTGAGGCGCCTGTGCATCCCACGTTCGTAGACCTGGACCCTGCCCTTGCCTTGATTCTTGGCCACGTACATGGCGATGTCTGCATTCCGAACCAGAACGTCCGCGCTGGAGCTGGAATTGCCGACAGCGATACCGATGCTCGCCTCGACGACTATCTCAGAGCCTTCGACCTCCATGGGCTGCTTGATTGCGGAGAGAAAGCGTTCAGCTATGGCCTTCGCACGTTCGAGGTCTGAAAGGTCTTCAATGACGATCCCGAATTCGTCGCCGCCAATTCGAGCCGCTGTGTCACCGGCGCGAAGGTTGGCAGTTATCCGTTCTGCAAGGATTCGGATCGTCTGGTCACCAACTTGATGACCAAGACTATCGTTCACAGACTTGAAATTGTCCACATCAAAAAATAGGACGAAAACCGGGGTTTCGGCGCGCCTTGCACGCTCAATCGCGTGCTCGAGCCTGTCCATGAATCTTGCCCGGTTGGCGAGGTTGGTTAGCGGATCATGAAAGGCCTGGTGCCGAAGCTGGTCCTCTAGCACGTGGTGCTCGGTAACGTCCCGGAAGCTCCAGACACGTCCGCCAACTTCGCCGTGTTCAACCAGTGGCCTTGAGTACCGCTCGAAGATTCGTCCGTCCTTGAAGTGGAGGATGTCAAAGCTCTCTTCGTCGCTGGCGTACAGCTCCCTCACCTTCGCAAGAAAAGCCTCAGGGTCAGTGAGCTGGTCGAGGACAAAGGCAAGAAGCTGGTCGTCATCACCCGTTCCGAGTAGCTCGGGCGGAATGCGCCACAGCTCCGCGAATCGCTTATTCGCATGGAGTACTTTCCCTGCGCTGTGGACGGCGAGAATTCCATCCGCCGTTGACTGCAGGGTGCTGAGGAGGATCACTTGAGAGGCGCGCAGCTCCCTGTTGGCCGCAAGAAGCTCGTGAGAGCTTAGCTCCAGCGAGCGCTCCAGCATAAGGCGGTCATCATCGAAGGAGTTGTAGGCGTCCTCTACTTCAGATAAGAGTGACTGCCAAACGGCTTCGACCTCATCATGCTCAATCGATAGACGCCGCAACTGGCGTCGAAGAAGACGATGCATCCGGACTAAATCCCAAGCGGCTTTTCGGAGAACGTAGTGATCGTCATTGTTTGGTTGTGAAGCTCACACTTTGCGTTTGGTGTGAACGGCGAGATTTCGCCGTACGAATAGAAGCCTGTCATTGCGGTGTCATTGCCGAGGACCTCGCGGACCGCTTCGACCTCTTCTTCGATACGTTGCTTTAGGACCATCTTCCGGCCCACACAACTAACGAGCAGGGCAAGCTCGGGACTGGACGAACCTATGGCTTCCCGGCTCGTTTGTGCGGCGTCGAAGGCTCCATCAACGAGACGATCGAAGTTGGCCTTCATCAGTCGGGCCAGCGACCCAGTTGGTACATCGCCTGCGAAAGTAAGGCTCTGCCTGTCTTCGTCTATGCTCAGAATCGTTCGCACCACCGCCGTGTCGCCTTCGTTGGTTCGAACGCTTAGGGGAAAGAGCAAGCCAGTGGCTGGCAGGCCGGCAGCATGCTCGCCGAGATACGTCTTGTAGAGGTCAAGGGCGGACCTACCGTCCAGTTCATAGAGGACATTTCCCTCAGAGCGAGTGATCATCCGCTCTGGCCCGAAGGAGTCCCAGCCACCAAGCGAGGCGTAGCCCACCCGCAGTCGCTTGCCGTAGAAGCCTATCGCCGCGATTGCGCCAGTCTCTGGCCCTGACCGGACAATAACGCGCGTCTCCTGAAATCGCTCTCCGTCAGCAGACAGGCCGCCCGTAATGCTCACGGCTTCCGGCAACCGGTTAGCGAGCCCCCGAACGAGCTCACTCCCATTGACCCGAAGGCCGTCTGACAGGACGAAGACGTGGACTAACTCATCATGCGACAGGGCGCCGGCCAGCCTCTCTCCCGCCGCACGGCTGTCGGCATCTTGGTCAACGCGAACTTCAGCGAACTGGAGGCGTGTGCCTTCAAACTGAACCGCGGTAGCTACGAGAGAGTCGTCCCTCACGCAGGTGCCGGCGATTTCGCCCGCCGTGGAGCATCCGAAGATGTGGGCTCCCGGATGAGCCTTTCTGAGACTCGTCAGCGCATCTCCGTCTCGAAGAACGGAGCTGCCGGCGAATACCATAACGAGGTCAGCCTGCTCCAGCTGACCCGGCGCTTGAGGCTGCCATCCGTCTGCGCGTGTCCACCAAGTCTGTTCTGTCTTCATGAGACGATGCCTCCACAAATAAGAATCGGCACCTCGTCGGGGAAGCGATACGGCGCATCACCCGAGCAGGAGGCATGCCGGCGAAGCCGAAGGCATCGCGGGACCGAGCCTTATCAACGAGAACCCTGGAGCAACTCCGTTTTGGGGCGAGCCAGTCGCTCGTACACGTCTTTAGATCGGCTAGCTTCGCGTTTCGATTGAGTCCAGCGCTAGCTCGGCGAGTGGCGCGCTGGAACGCGCGCGTCGCGCAGTGCGGGATCGACAGCGGCGCGTTCCTTAACACGACGTTAGCGTCCCGGCCGACGCTCTCGCCGCCAACGTGATTTAATGAACTAAGGCGCATCGCGGCGGCGAAGTCGGGCGCAAGACGCTCGGAGAAGCCTCCCTCCAGCGTGACGCTCAAGAGTCGCTGCACCGCAGCCAATCGACCGAGGTTAGACGATGGGTAACGAGAGAAAGCGGCTGGCCGTTCTCGTCGGCGGCGGCCCCGCTCCAGGCATAAACAGCGCCATCAGCGCCGTCACCATCGAGGCGCGGAACACCGGCGTCGACGTCCTGGGCATTTACGATGGCTTCGAGCACCTGGTGGCGGGGCGCGTCGACATGGTCCGGCCCCTCGCCATCGAAGACGTGTCGCGCATTCATTTCCAGGGCGGCTCGATCCTGCGCACCTCGCGCGAGAACCCGACGAAGAGCCCCGAGGCGCTGTCGCGCTGCGTCGCGACGCTGCGCGCCCTGCAGGTGGACTATCTCGTCACCATCGGCGGCGACGACACCGCCTTCGCCGCGGCCGCCGTCGCACGGGAGGCCGGGGGCACCATCCGGCTTGCCCACATCCCCAAGACGATCGACAACGACCTGCCGTTGCCCGCTAGCATGCCGACCTTCGGCTTCGAGAGCGCGCGTCACGCCGGCACCGACCTCGTCCTCACGCTCATGGAGGACTCCCGCACGACGAACCGCTGGTTCGTCGTCGTCGTCATGGGGCGCAAGGCGGGCCATCTCGCCCTCGGCATCGGCAAGGCGGCTGGCGCCACCGTGACGATCATCCCCGAGGAGTTCCACGAGCCGACCATCGCCCTCGCCGACGTCTGCCGGATCATCGAGGGCTCGATAATCAAGCGGCGCCTCGGCGGGCAGGGCTACGGCGTCGCCATCGTCGCGGAGGGCGTGGCCGAGCTGCTGGACCCGCAGGAGCTGCGCCGCTACCCCGGCGTGGAGCTGAGCTACGACCCCTACGGCAACATGTCCCTCGCCGACATCCCTCTAGCCGCCCTGATCAAGCAGGCGGTGCAGCGCCGCTTCGCCGCCCGCGGCGACCCGCTGCGACTGACCGACGTGACCCTGGGCTACGAGCTGCGCTGCACCGAGCCGATCCCGTTCGACATCGACTACACGCGGACGCTGGGCTACGGCGCCGTGAACTTCCTCCTCGCCGAAAACGAGGACCCCCGGCTGGCAAACGGCGGCTTCGTCTGCCTGGACGGCGTGCAGCTCAGGGTCCAGCCCTTCGAGGACCTGCTCGACCCAAAGACGGGCCGCACCCGCATCCGCCCGGTCAACCTCGACTCCGTCCACTACCGCACCGCTCGCGACTACATGATCCGCCTCAGCCAGCACGACCTAGAGGACGACGAGGCCTGCGCCCGGCTGGCGGCGGCGGCGCGCGTTTCGGTAGAGCAGTTCCGCAGCGACTTTGCGCCCTTGCGCGAACAAGAAGGCGCCCTCAAGGCCTGATCGTTCACCTGGCGGGAGGAAGACAGCCGTGCAGCAGACGACAATACGACGCACCACGATCGGCGACCTGAACCTGAGCCCCGGCAAGAGGAGCCACCTGCGGCGCCTGCTCTACGGCGCCGGGCCGGGCAACGGCACGCTCATGCTGCTGCCCTACGACCACGGCATCGAGCACGGTCCCATCGACTTCCTCGACAATCCGGAAAGCGCCGACCCGGCCTACGTCTTCTCGCTCGCCGTGGAGGGCACGTTTTCAGGCGTGGTGACGCACGCGTCTCTGGCGCGGCGCTACTACCCGGAGCACGCGGGGCGGATACCGCTGGTCGTGAAGGTCAACGGCCGCTCCGCCATACCGGCGGACGTCGACCCGTTCTCGCCGCTGACGGGCAGCGTGGAGGAGGCGGCGCTCCTCGGCGCCGAGGCCGTCGGCTATTCGCTGTACGTTGGATCGCCCGCCCAGGACCGCGACATACGCCAGCTGACCGACGTCCGGCGGGAGTGCGAGCGCCTCGGCCTGCCGCTCATTGTCTGGTCCTATCCCCGCGGCGCGCCCGTCGAGGAGGCCGGCGGCCGCGAATCCCTCTACGCGGTCGACTACGCGGCGAGGCTGGCGCTGGAGTTGGGCGCGGACGTCATCAAGATCAACGTGCCCCGCGCCCACAAGGCCGGCGCGAGCCGCCACCCGCACGAGTACGAGGCGCTGGAGGGCGACGACTTCGAGATGACGCGGCGCGTCGTCGCCTCGGCCGGCCGGACGCTGGTGATCTTCTCCGGCGGCGCCTACAAGGACGACGCCGGCTTCCTGCGCAGCGTCGAGCTCGGCATGAAGGCGGGCGCGGCCGGCATCATCGCCGGGCGCAATATGTGGCAGAGGCCGCGCGCCGACGCCCTCTCGATCAGCCGCCAGGTGCACGAGATCCTGACGCGCTTCGCGGCGGCGCCCGACTGAGACCCGACGCCTAGCGGCCCCCGCGCCGACCCTTCATCACGGCGCTGACGTCGTCAGGATTGATCAGGTCCGGCACCGTCCAGCCATCCAGGTCGTACTCCGCCATGCACTGCTCGGCGAAGCCCTTGTAGCGTTGGGCCGCGCCAGAGGCCTCGGCGGCGTGGAGGGTCTGGAAGCGGATCGTCTCGTGGTCGCCGAAGTAGTTGCGCTCGTAGAGCTCGTGCCTACCGCCGAACTCGCTGCCGATGGCGTCCCAGAGCAGCTTCATGAGCTTGACGCGCTGCTCGGCCGTGTAACCGCCGGAGCCGCGGACGTACTGGTCGAGGTACGGCCGTATCTCCGGCACCTTGAAATCGAGGGAGCTGGACGGCAGGTAGATGAGGGCGCTGGCCATCACGTTCTCGATGATCTCCTTGATCTTCGGGTAGGCGATGTTCGACATGACGCGGTAAGCCAGGCCGTAGTCGAGGTTCGGCTGGACGTAGCCCTCGGTCCAGGGAGTCGGCGTGCGCGCCATGGCGTCGGTCAGGCCCCAGAAGAGGTTACGCCAGGCGAGGACCTCTCCCACGTTAACCTGGACGCCGCGAAAGTCCTTGACGCCGGTGGCCTCGACCGCCTTTAGCAGCAGCCCGGCCAGGAAGTCGAGCTTTACGGCGAGGCGCGTGCAGCCCTGGAACATGAAGCGCGGCAAGAAGCCGGAGCGCGGGAAGAAGTTGTTCACCTTGTCCAGGTCGCCGTAGGCGAAGACGTTCTCCCAGGGGACGAAGACGTTGTCGAAGACGAGGATGGAGTCATTCTCGTCCATGCGGCTCGAAAGAGGGTAATCGAAGGGCGTACCCACCGTCGCCGCGGTCAGCTCATAGGACGGGCGACAGAAGAGCTTCACGCCGGGCGCCGACGTGGGGACGATGCAGACGAAGGCGAACTCCTTCGTCCTCACGGGCAGGGCGCCGTTGTTGGCGATGAAGTTGTAGTGCGTCAGCGTGGAGGTCGTCGCGACGACCTTGGCGCCAGTGACGATGAGGCCGCCGTCCGTCTCCTTCTCGACGTGCATGTACACGTCCTTGACCTCGTCCAGCTGCTTGTCGCGGTCGACGGGCGGGTTGACGATGGCGTGGTTGACGAACGAGACCTCTTCCTGCGTCTTGCGGTACCAGCGCCTGGCGTTTTGCTCATACGGCTCGTAGAAGGACGGGTACGCTCCCAGCGTCGCGAGGAACGCGGCCTTGTAGTCCGGGCTGCGGCCGATCCAGCCGTAGGTAAGCCGCGCCCACCCGGCGATCGCGTCGCGCGCGGCGACGAGATCCTCCACGTTTCGGGGGGCTTTGAAGAAGGTGTGCGTGAAGCCCCCGCTGCCCGTGTCGGTTTCCGCTGTGAGCCCTTTCTTCGTCGCCGGGTCGTGCAGGGCATCGTACAGTCGCGCGATCATGCGGACCGTGTTCCTGAAGGCGGGATGGGACGTGACGTCCTTCACCCGCTCGCCGTAGATCCAGATCTCGCGCCCGTCGCGCAGGCTCTCGAGATACTCCTCGCCGTTGAACGGTCGCGGCGGTCTCTTGCTTGTGACCCCTTCTTGCTTGACGCTGCCGTCCGACATCCTCTCCTCCCTTCCGATGTCGCGTTTGTTAAGGACGTTAAGGATTCTACTCTGCCCACCGGCCGGCGGCGCAAGTGAAGCAGGGAACCTGGCAACGCCGGAAGCTTTTTCAACGCCGTCCCGCGGAGTAGACTCGGGCCACTGGCGACGCCCCGCAATCCGGAGGAGGAAACGCATGACCAACGAGCAGGTCGGAGCTCTCGTCAATTGGGGCAGGGAGATCGTCCGCGGGGCGAATCAAGCCGGCTTCCCGATGCAGGCGCTCGCGGAGACGGCCGGGCTGACCGAGTTCGTCGCCTGGGCGAAGGCGGTGGGCGCCGGCATGGGCGGCTTCATGACCCTGCCCGCGCTCGCCGACGAAGCCGACTTCGCGGCGGCGCTGGCCTGGGCCAAGGCCTGCGACCAGGCGGTGCGTCAGTTCGGCGCGGCGCCGCCGGCCCTGCCGGACGCTTGAGCCCGCGGATAGCTCCCGCCTACCGCGCTTGCCTGGAGATCGAGACCTCGGGCGGGCCCTGCGCCGCCCTCCGCTCGGCGGAGCGCAGCCGGAACTTCGAGAGGAGGTGGACGAGGAGCCGTTTCTCCTCCGGATTCAGGCACTCCCACAGCTTCTGAACGAGACCGGCGATGAGCGGCAGCTCCGCCTCGAATCGTTCCGCCCCCGTGGCGGTCAGCTCTGCCCAGCGCTTTCGCTTGTCTTCCGGGTCAGGCGCTCGCTTCACCAGCCCCTCGTGCACCAGGTCGTTCACCAGCTTCGTGATGTTCGTCGGGCTGACGCTCAGCCCCTGACCGATCTCGCTCATGAGCAGCCGCCGGCCGTCCGCCTTATAGAGCAGGCGCAGGACGTTGTAACGGACGCTGTTGAATCGCTTCTGGCTGGCGCGGTCGGCGGGCGCGGAGATCATCTGACTAACGCGGAGCATGAGGATCTGCGCTTCGAAGGCCAGCTGCTCCGTGTCGGGCCAGCGCTCGTGGTACCAGGCCGCCAGGTCGTGCACCGACCTCTCGACAAGCAGTCCGTCTTCGGACTCGAGGAACTCGGTCATTCAGCCTCCGGAGCCGGCACGGCCTCAACCGACGAGGTGCCGGTCGATCTCCTCCCGCGTCATCAGGCGACCCGCCTCGGCCAACAGCTCCTGGTTGCCGTGGCCCTTCATGCTGCGCAAGCCTTCCTGGATCGCCTGCGCCGCGACCCGGAACGTCGTGGCGGGATGGAGGACGACGGCGTAGCCCATCGCTCCGAACGCCGCGTCGCTGATCCAGGGGCTCTTGCCGAACTCGGTCATGTTCGCGACGAGGGGGCCAGATAGCTTGCCTCGGAAGGCGACGAACTCCTCGCGCGAGGTCAGCGCTTCTGGGAAGAGCGCGTCCGCGCCGGCCGCCGCGTAAGCCTTCGCCCGCTCGACGGCCGACTCGAAGCCCTCGACGGCGCGCGCGTCGGTCCTGGCGATGATGACGAAGTCGCGGTCGCGCTTTGCCGCCGCCCCCGCGCGCACCTTGGCCGCCATCCGTTCCCTGGAGACGAGGCGCTTGCCCTCCAGGTGGCCGCAGCGTTTGTAGCGCGGGTCCTGGTCCTCCAGCTGCACCCCGGCAGCGCCCGCCGCCTCGAAGAGCCGCACCGTCTCCGCCACGCCGCGCGGCCCGCCAAAGCCCGTATCGACGTCGACGATGACGGGCGCGTCCACCACCCGTACGACCTCCCGCGTCACTCTAAGGACGTGGCTGCGGCTGATGATCCCCTCATCGGGCAAAGCCAGAGCGTTGGAGAGAGCGGCGCCGGAGATGTAGACGGCTCCGAAGCCCTCGCTCTCGACGAGGCAGGCGACAAACGCGTTGAACGCCCCCGCGGCGACGACGGGCCCGCGCTCCATCAGCGCGCGCAGCCTCCTGCCGGCGGAAGCTCTGGCGGCCAAGGCTAGCCCTCCTCTCGCAAGACGATCTTCGCCATCAGCGCGGCGACGCTCGGCGCTCGCTCCAGGCCCCAGAGCGCTTCGAGCGTCTCCGGCAGTCGTTCCAGGAACGGCTCGCACTGCGCCCTGAACTTGGCCTCCACCTCGGCGTCGCTCAGCGGGTTCTTCGGGTGGCCGTGCGGGAAGCGGCGCAGGTCCGTGACGCTGCGGCCATCGGCCATCGTTACGCGGGCCGAGCTAACGAACTCGCGCTCGGCCTGCGGCGCGAAGTACCGCTCCGTCCACTCCGGCACCTCTTCGAAGGCCGTCCGCTCCATCAGGCCCAGAACGTCGGCGTTCGACAGGAGCTCGGGCCGGTACTGGCGCAGCGTCATCTCGCCCTCCAGGAACGGGGCCGCGAAGGCGAAGTAGAGGCTGTGGTCCGCCGTCTCCTTCGTCGCCGGCCGGCGCTTGCTCTCGTCGCCGATGATCCGCGCCTGCGCCTCGTAGCCGGAGATGAGCACGTCCTTCACCCGCGACGCGGGGGGCGAGCCCAGCTCCCGGCGCAGGCTGAGGGCGTGCTCCACCACCGTCTGGCCGTGGTACTCCACCGGGTACTGCTTTATGTAGGTGTCCTCGATGAAGAAGCGCTCCCCCAGGCCCTCGAAGGCGGCCGGCGCCAGCGGCCCCGAGACCTGGCTGACGAAGCCGTGCTTCCCTTCGATTATCTCCGCCGGCCCGCTGCCGCCGGCGATGACCTTCTCCAGCGCCCAGGCCGCGCCGCGCACGGCGTCGGCCGCCGCCATGTTCTTCTGCTCGGAGATGTAGCTGCCCTCGCGCGCCTGGCGCATCGCCGCGTTCGAGCTGAGCGCGAACGCGACGGCGTCGTACGTCTGCGCGGCGCTCATCCCCAGCAGCTTCGCCCCGGCGATGGCGGCGGAGATGAGGATGTAGTTGACGTGGTCCCAGCCGCGGCTGCGCAGCGAGGCGGACTCGCAGAGACGGCACTGGACGTCGTAGGCGATGGCGGCGGCCAGCAGCAGCTCCCGCCCGGTGAAATCGCGCTTCCCGGCCAGCGCGAAGAGGAGCCCGAGGTTGTCGCTGGGGTGGGCCGGCTCCTTCGCCAGGTAGGTGTCGTTGAAGTCGAGCCAGCGCGTCATCATCGAGTTGAGGAAGGC
>DATBWN010000292.1:0-5608 GCA_036514755.1 Dehalococcoidia bacterium
CTTCATCTACTGCGTCGAGAACACGCAGCACGCCATCACCAGGTTCACGCCGGAGGGCAAGCTGGTCTGGACGCTGGGCGAGAGCGGCAAGCCGGCGCCGAAGTGGAGCAACAAGCCCTTCAACCTGCCGACGAACATGGAGGTCTCGCCCAAGACCGGCGACATCTTCGTCGCCGACGGCTACGGCAACGCCGCCATCCACCGCTTCTCGCCGGACGGCAAGCTGCTCGCGTCCTGGGGTGCGCCCGGCTGCGACCCAGGCGAGTTCCAGCACCCGCACGACCTCGCCATCGACGCGGACGAGTTCGTCTACGTCTGCGACCGCGAGAACTATCGCATCCAGATCTTCGATGGGCGCGGCAAGCTGCAGGCGATCTGGCACGACGTCTACCGTCCGACGGGCATCCACATCGCCGGCGACGGCCTGGTCTACGTCTGCGAGCTGCTGCACGACCCGCGCTTGGCCGACTGCGAGGTGCTGGGCCACCGCATCAGCATCTACACCAAGGACGGCGAGCGCCTGGCGCGCCTGGGCGCGCCCGAGGAGGGCGACGGCCCCGGCCAGTTCATCGCGCCGCACGGCTGCGATGTGGACTCGCAGGGCAACATCTACGTCGGCGAGGTGTCGTTCACGGAGAAGGGGCGGCTGCAGGACCCGCCGCGGACGTACCGGTCGCTGCGCAAGCTGAAGAAGGTCTCGTAAGCAGTTCAGAGTACAGAGTACAGAGCGCAGAGTGGACGCCCTCTGCATGCTGCCCTCTGCCCTCTGACTCTGCACTTCCGCAACCTGCCCTACACTTCTCAGTCTTACGTTCGATTCTTATGTTAGAATCAGATCGCGAACATAAGACTTCGGAGGCGATGGACGTGGACTGGCGGAAGGAAGTCGCAGCCAAGGTAGTCAATCCACGGAGCGGCGCGCTGGTCGCCGTGTCGGCAATGGCAGCGGCGGCGGCCTGGCGCGAGATCGAGCACCGCCACGTGCTGCGCGCCGATCTGCCCGAGACCCACGTCCGCGTCGAGCGTCTGTCTGACCTGCGCTACGACCGCGAGAGCCTGGCGGCCATCGAGGCAGGCCTGCGGGCCGAGTGGGGTGCCTTCGCCTTGTTCGGCTTCGAGAGCGTGGCGGAGATGGCGGCGCAGGCCGGCGCGACGACCTTCGTCGCCCGTCAGCAAGATGGAGAGCGCTTCGTCGTCAAGGGCGCCGTGCAGACGCTGCTCGTGGACGCCTGCGGCGACGCCGAGGTGCTGCGCGCCGCTTACCCGACGTTCCAGGCGCTGACTGGCCGAGAGGTCTGGCGGCGCTCGCGCCGGCGCGGCGGCGATACGGCGGTGCTGCTTCAGATAACCGTCTTCGGCCGCGACGAGCGCGGCGGCGGCCTCGGCTCGCTGCTGCGCAACGCCGCCCTGAACATGCTGTCGAAGGACGTGCGCTTCGCCCTGACAACGACGCCCGTCGACCTGCCGGACGGTGGCGGCGCCGTAAGGCTGGACGACGCCTCCTCCTTCACGCCGGCGATGCGCTTCCACGCCCGCGCCGGCGCCGCGCCTGCGCTCCTCTTGCCCGGCTACAAGGCGGGCGGAGGCGAAGGTCACGGCGAAGACGTCGTCATGATGCGCTACGAGCGCGACGAGGCGGGCGAGTGGCCGGCGCCGAAGCCCGCCATGCGCTTGCGCTCCGCCGGGCCGATGCAAGAGCGGCTCTCGCGCGAGGCGAGGCGGCTGCGGTCGCTGCGCGTACGACGGCCTGTGTTGCGGCGCCTGGCACTGCCGCGGGTCCACCTCAGGGCCGCCTGACCTCTCGGGCAAACGGGCAAACTGGCAAACTGGCCTGGACTCCGACTGCGCCCTGCGCTGCTGCTGCGCGGTCAGAGTCGTCGGCGTCTTGTCGCCCGCCCGGCTTCGGTTTAGGATCGGCGGTGCCCTTCGCCAAGCTCAGGGCAAGCTTCGTTACAGCAGCAGCTAGATCGTGAGGGAGCTACCATGGCTGACAAGCGAGCTCAGGCGGCCGAGGCCGTCGTGCAGTCGATCAAGACGGGGGAGCGCTCTGCTTCGTCCCGGGCGGCGGCGCATCTGGCGCCGGACGTCGTCCTGGACACCGGCCGGGAGAAGTTTACGGGCGCGGAGGTCCTGGAGCGCATCTCCGGCATCTGGGCGTTCACGCCCATCTACCAGCGCGGCTCCTGGTCGGAGCCGGAGGCGGACGGCGACAGGCTGAAGGTCAAGGGCGTCTTCCCGGACCTGGGCGCCGCGCCCTCCGAGATGAACCTGACGTTCTCCTTCGGCGCCGGCGACAAGATCACCGTCATCCAGCAGGAGACCGTCATGGGGCGCTTCGGCCCTCCGCAAGAGGTGACCGAGGTGCCGCCCTTCATCAAGGGCCAGATCAACAGCGCCTTGTTCAACAACACGCCGATCTGCGTCGCCTACGTGGACGAGAACGGCCAGCCGGTGCAGACGCTGCGCGGCAGCACCTGCGTGTTCAGCCCTACGCAGCTGGGCATCTGGCTGCGCAACGCCGAGGGCGGGCTGACGCGGGCGCTGGCGAAGAACAACAAGCTCTCGCTGCTGTACAGGGACAGCAACTCGCGCTCGACGGTGATCATCCAGGGCCGCGGCCACATCGAGACGGACCCGGAGGTGCGCCGGCGGCTGTACGAGATGACGCCGGAGGTGGAGCAGCTGCACGACCCGCAGCGGAAGGGGGCGGCGCTGATCATCGACATCACGCGGCTGCAGGGCGGCGGCCCGCGCGGCAACTTCCGCATGCAGCGTGAGTAGAAGCTGTCGTTGAGACGGGCTCTGCAGGATAAATCCTGCAGCTTCGAAGGCGACTGCGTCGGCGGTAGCTGCAGGTTTCAACCTGCAGGGTTGTGACTGTAGGGTCGGACACACCGCGGGTTGAAACCCGCGGCATCGATTCCGGCGCGGCGAAGGCCAGGCTTAAGCCTGGCCTTCTGTTATCTGGAGCTCCCGCCTGACGAGCGCCGCGCCCTGGGCGAGGGCACGCAGCTTGCCGCGCGCCGACTCGCGGCTGCGGGGGACGAGGCCGCAGTCGGTGCAGGGGTAGAGGCGCTCGGGCGGGACGTAGGGCAGCGCCCTGCGGATGCGCTCCGCCACCAGCTCCGGCGTCTCGACCGCCTCGGTGCCGACGTCGATGACGCCGAGGAGCACGTCCTTGCCGTCCAGGGCGCCGAGGACGGAGACATCGACGCCAGAAGCGGCCGTTTCGACGGACACCTGGTCGATGCTCGACTCGGCCAGCAGGGGCAGCGTGAAGGCGTAGTGGCCCCACTCCCGGTTCTGCCGCTTCCAGGCGAGGACGGCCTCCGTGCCGTAGCCGTAGCAAATGTGAACCGCTTTCTTCACGTTCAGACCGGCGCAGCAGCGCTCCAGCGCCTCGATGCCCCAGTCCTTCACTTTGTCGAGATAGATGTTGAAGCAGGGCTCGTCGAACTGGATGACGTCGGCGCCGGCGGCGGCCAGCTCGCGCGCCTCCGCGTTGAGCAGCTCGGCGAAGCGAAAGGCTAGCGACCCCTCGTCCGTGCCGTAGCGCTCGTCCAGGACGCTGTCGACGATCGTCATGGGGCCGGGGAGCGTGACCTTGAGGGGCTTCGTTGTGCGCGCGCGGGCGAAGCGCAGGGCTTCGAGCAAGACGGGGCCGGACCGCGTCAGGTCGCCGACGACGCGGGCGACGGCCGTGCGCTCGACGTAGAGGCCGCCGCGGGCCAACTTCGTGCCCAGGCTCTCGGTGTCGATGCCCGTGAGGCCCTCGAGGAAGCCCCAGATGTAGTGGCGCCGCCGCTGCTCGCCGTCCGTGACGATGTCGATGCCCGCCTCCTCCTGGTCGAGGAGGGCGAGGCGGACGGCATCGTCCTGGGCCTGGCGCAGCTCGTCGCCCTGGAGGCGCCAGGGTGCGCGCAGGACGCCGGACTCGGCGAGCCAGGGCGGCTTCGGCAGGCTGCCGACGATGGTCGTCCGGAGCATGGTGGGATGATAACGAGCGGGAGGTGGGCATGCACGCCGGCGTGAGAATCGACGCCTCGTCGTGTCTGTCATTCTGAGCCCTTCGACTTCGCTTAGGATGAACTCCGCGAAGAATCTAGGCCTTCCACCGTGACGGAGCGTGGCGAGGTGGGCTAGACGCTTTGCCTGCCTGCCGGCAGGCGGGCCCGGAATGACAGCCTAGCGTTGCGCCTCGCAAAGACGGGGACGGAGGTCTATCATCCTCCTACGCAGCATCGAGGAGGGGCGAGATGGCGACAGAGACGCAGTCGGCGACCTACCAGGCCTTCCACGAGCGCATCCACGCCAACCACATGTACGGCCTCTGGGAGCTGGCCAGCCAGATGACGGCCCACCCGACGCCGAAGATGGTCCCCTACATGTGGCGCTGGTCGCTCTTCGAATCGGTCCTTGCCGAGGCGGGCACGGTGGTGCCCATCGGCGACGAGCGGCGGGCGCTGCAGCTCTTCAACCCCGGCCTCGGCGGGCGCTGGGCGACGACGAACAGCATGATCGCCGCCATCCAGATGCTGCTGCCGGGCGAGACGGCGCGGGCCCATCGCCATACGCCGACGGCCATCCGCTTCATCATCGAGGGCACCGGCGCCTACACGGCGGTCGACGGCGAGCGCGTGATCATGGCGCCGGGCGACCTCGTCCTGACGCCGAGCTGGACCTGGCACGACCACGGCAACGACACGAACGAGCGCGTGGTCTGGCTGGACGGCCTCGACCTGCCGCTGGTGCAGTCGGTGGAGGCGATGTTCTTCCAGCTCTACGGCGAGCCGCAGGTGCCCCTGAGCAAGGCGAACAACGCCTCGCAGCGGCTGCACGGCCACGCCCACCTGGCGCCGACCTGGGTCAAGGAGCTGCAGTACTCGTCGCCGCTGCTGATCTACGCCTGGGAGCAGACCTTCGCGGCGCTGACGGCGCTGCGCGACCAGCCCGGCAGCCCCTTCGACGGCGTGGCGCTGGAGTACCAGCACCCGCAGACGGGCGGGCCCGTGCTGCCGACGATGGCCTGCTGGGTGCAGCTCCTGCGCCCCGGCGAGCGGACGCAGGCGCACCGCCACACCGGCAGCGCCGTCTACTACGCCGTCCAGGGCGAGGGCGAGACGGTGATCGACGGCCAGCGCTTCGTCTGGGGCAAAGGGGACGTCGTCTGCGTGCCCTCCTGGGCGGCGCACGAGCACGCCAACGCCTCGTCGAGCGCGGACGCGATCCTGTTCTCGATCCAGGACACGCCGGTGCTGGAGAAGCTGGGCCTCTACCGGGAGGAGGCCTACGCGGAGACCGCCGGCCGCCAGAAGGTGACGAGCACCTTCGACGCGTAGTAAACGATCTGAAGGCCGGACTTCAGTCCGGCCGGCACGGCGGCCAGGCTGGAAGCCTGGCCTTCGGCATCTATCTAAGGAGCTTCCAGGAACTCTCGGACGACGCGGACGAACTCCTCCGGCCGCTCCGCCATGGGCAGGTGGGCCGTGCCGGGGATGACGACGAGGCGGGAGCCGGGGGTGAGCTTCTGGAACTCCGGGCCGTAGACGGGCGGGTTGAGCCCATCGCTGTCGCCCCAGACGATGAGCGTCGGCGCCTTTATGCGGTG
>DATBWN010000293.1:0-7290 GCA_036514755.1 Dehalococcoidia bacterium
CCACTCGCCGTCGCTGAATCGGAAGGGCCCGACGTGGGTCAGCCACAGCGTCTTCCCGGCGAGATCCAGGACGTGCCCTTCCTTCACCCGCCTGTCGCCCTTGGCGTAGTCGTCGTCGCCGAGGGCGGCCAGCACGGGCGCCAGGCGCTCCAGCGCGTCCAGCACCGAGGGCGCGTAGATATCGCCGCCGTGCAGGATCAGATCGACGCCGGCGAACACCTCCAGGATCCGCGCCGGCATCTCCTTCTCCACCTCCGGGACGTGCGTGTCCGAGATCAGGCCAATACGCATTGCCACCTCATTCTAGACGCAGGCGCGGCTTGAGACCTCACCCCTCAGTCCCCTCTCCTTGCGAGGAGAGGTGGAAGCGGACCGACGTTACCCGCCCGCACAGGCCTCCTCGATTAGAGCCATCACCATGGGCATCTCCTCTAGAACCTGGTCGTTCGTGAAGCGAAGGACTTTGACGCCAAGGCTCTCAAGATGCGCTTGTCTCTCAGCATCCGCCTCCCGACTTCTCTGATGGATCGGCCCATCGACCTCGACAACGAGACGGGCGCGCACGCAGTAGAAATCGACGATGAATCGATCTATCGCGTGCTGCCTGCGGAACTTGAATCGCGTCGTTCGCCTCGGCCGTAGCGCCTGCCAGAGCTGTTCCTCCGCTACGGTAGGCTTCCCGCGCTTCTCCTGTACCAGCGGCCGAAGCCTCTCCCACAGCGCCGGCGGGGCCTGCAAACGCTTCTCCGGGTTCTTCAACCGCCCGTCCTTCGCGCATATTCCCCTCTCCGCACACGGAGAGGGGACAGGGGTGAGGTTCCTTACGCCAGCAGCGCCCTCCTCAGCAGCATAATCGCCTGCGTCACCGCGCGACGCTTGATCGCCTCGCGCGACTGGGCGAACTGGAAGCTCAGCGACTGCGACGCGACCTTGTCGCCGCCGTCCACGGCGATGTAGACGAGGCCAACCGGCGCCCCCTCCTGCGGCTCCGGCCCCGCCACGCCCGTCACGCCGACGCCGATGTCGGCCCGGAAGCGCTCTCGCGCCGCCTGCGCCATCGCCGTCGCCGTCTCGGCGCTGATCACGCCGTGCTCGGCGATCACCGCCGCGTCGACGCCCATCATCTCCTTGACCTCCGCCGCGTAGGCGACGACGCCGCCGCGGAAGTAGCGGCTGGAGCCGGGGACGTTCGTGATCGCGTCCGCCAAGAGGCCACCGCTGCATGACTCCATCACCGCCAGCGTCAGTCCCCGCTCCACCAGCATCTCGCCGATGACGCTCTCGAAGGTGTCGTTGTCCACGCCCCAGACGGCGCGGCCGAGGATGCGCCGCATCTCCGCCTCCAGCGGCTCGATCATCTCCTGCGCCTCCTCGCGCGTCGGGGCCTTGGCGGCGATACGGACGTGGATGCCGTCGGCGCGGGCGTAGATGCCCACCGAGGGGTTCGTCGTCTTCAGCAGCGGGCTCAGCATCTCGTCCACCGACCCCTCGCCGATGCCCGCCGTCTTGATCGTCCGCGTGACCAGCACAGCGCCCGGGTGGCGGCGCTCCAGCTCGGGCGCCACCTCTTCCTCCCACATGCGCGTCATCTCCGCCGGCGGCCCCGGCATGGCGATGACGATCTTGCCCTCACGCTCCACCCACCAGCCGGGCGCCGTGCCGCGCGGGTTCGGGATCGCCCGCGCCGAGGGGATGAGCCAGGCCTGCTTAATGTTTCGCTCCGGCATCGTCCCGCCGCGACGCGCGAACAGGCCCCGCAACCACGCCTCGATCTCCGCGTCGACGCGCGGCTCTTCGCCCATCACCTGGGCGATGGCCTCGCGCGTCAGGTCATCCTCCGTCGGCCCGAGGCCGCCCGTGCAGATGACGAGGTCGTTGCGCTCCCGCGCCCGGCCGATGACGTCGACCAGGCGCCCCAGGTTGTCGCCCACCGCGTGCTTGAAGTAGAGGTCGATGCCCAGCGCCGGCAGCCGCGCCGCCACGTAGGCGCTGTTCGTGTCGACGATCTCGCCCAGCAGGATCTCCGTGCCGATGGAGATGATCTCGGCCCTCATGACGGGAAGAGCATACAGCTATCGGCTGTCAGCCTTCAGCCATCAGCCCTCATCCCGGGCGTAGCGCTTCTCCAGGTAGCGCATCACGACGAAGAACGGCACCGCCGCCGCCAAGGAGACGATGGCCGGCAGCCACCACGCCCACAGCAAAAGAAATATCCCCAACGCGATGGCGAAGGACATGCCCAGCACCGACACGATGCGGACGATGGCGAGGATCGCCGGCGCGCGTTCGTTCTCCATCGCCCCGTGATCGTAGCATCGCGCCCCTGCTCGTTCGAGCGGTGGCCCTCGCATAGGCCGAACGGCTGCGGAAAACCGTCGAACGGCCCACCGCATCCGTCATTGGCCGTCGATTCTCCGATCAGGGGGAGGAGGCCCCGCGCCCGCACCTTCCCACGTCGCAAGGCCCGCGCTGCGGGCCGGCAGGAGCCTTCGACCGTGAACGCAACCTTTGTCAGGAAGCCCGTTCCGTTCTGGGCAAGGCCCGTCTTCCTCGTCCTCGCCATCTTCGCTGTCCTCGTCGCCGCCGCCGGCGCCATCCGCGTCGTCCATGACTACAGCGAGAGGCAGTACCGAGACGCCCAGCTAATGCAGGACCTGCAGCTCTACGCCTACGACCTGATGTCTGCCGGCTGGCGCGCCGCCCTCGGCAACAGCCCGCCGCCTGCCGGGGTCGACCCGGCCGCCGCCGCCGTCGAGGCGAAGGCCTCTATCGAGTTCCTCGAGGCCACGCTTCAGACCTACGACGACACGTACGCCGGCCGCGGCCCGTTCGAGGTTCGGGCCCTCCTCGCCGGCTACGTCAGCCTGAACCGGCAGGAGCTCGACCTCCTGCGGGAAGGACGCGCCTTCGACGCGTTTGGCGTCGCCGTCTCCGCCCTCGCCAGCTTCGCCACCTTCCGCTCCGCCGCCCAGGAGGCCTCCGCCGGCTACACGGCTGACGCCACCCGCGTAGGCGAGATCGCCGAGTGGGGCTCCGTTGCCGCCGTCGCGTTCGCCGTCGTCGCTATGAGCCTCCTCTACTGGCGCTTCCGCGTCGTCCAGCGCCGCGTCGAGAAGGCGGACGCCGAGCAGGAGATCCTCCGCCGCAGCGAGGCGCGCTTCCGGCCCCTCGTCCAGAGCTCCTCCGACGTCATCGCCGTCGTCGACGAGGCCGGCGTTTTCACGTACGCCAGCCCCGCCATCGACCGCGTCGCCGGCCTTCTGCCGCAGCACGCCGTGGGCACCTGCGTCTTCGACCTTGTCGAGGAGAGCCACCGCCGCCACTTCGAGTCTTTCCTGGCCGAGATCAACGCCCGGCCGGGCTACACCGCGTCCATCGAGCTGCAGCTGCGCCCCCGCCACGGCGAGCTCGAAAGCCCCTACTTCCAGGTCGTCGGGACCAACCGCCTCAGCGACCCGGACGTCGGCGGCTTCGTCCTCAACATGCGCGACATCAGCGAGCGCAAGGCGCTGGAGGAGCAGCTGCGCCACCAGGCCTTCCACGACTCCCTGACAAACCTCTCCAACCGCGCCCGCTTCATGGACCGCCTGGAGCATGCCCTCAGTCGCGGCAAGCGCGCCGGCGACCAGCAGCTCAGCGTCCTCTACATGGACCTCGACTACTTCAAGAACGTCAACGATGAGCTGGGCCATTCCGCCGGCGACCTGCTGCTCAGGCACGTCGCGGAGCGGCTCGCCGTCTGCATCCGCTCCGCCGACACGGCCGCCCGCCTGGGCGGCGACGAGTTCGCCATCCTCCTCGACGACGCCACCAGCGCCCGCGAGGCACGCGCCGTCGCCGACCGCATCCTGGCGGAGATGGCCAAGCCCTTCAACATCGGCGGCAACGAGATCAACCTCTCCGCCAGCATCGGCCTCGTCTTCGCCAACCCGCAGACGACGACCGCCGAGGAGATCATCCGCGACGCCGACGTCGCCATGTACGACGCCAAGGAGAACGGCCGCGGCCGCGTCCAGCTCTTCGAGCCCGGCATGCAGATCAGCCTCCTGGAGCGCCTGCACCTGATCAGCGAGCTCAACGCCGCCGTGGAGCGCGACGAGTTTCTCGTCTACTACCAGCCCACCCTCGACCTCGCGTCCGAGCGCATCACCGGCTTCGAGGCGCTGGTCCGCTGGGACCACCCCATGCGCGGCCTCCTGCCGCCGTCCGAGTTCATCGGCATCGCCGAGGAGACCGGCGCCATCCTCGCCCTCGGCCAGATGGTTCTCGACCGCGCCTGCAGGCAGGCGAAGGAGTGGCAGGAGCGCTACCCCAGCATGCGCGGCATCAGCATGAGCGTTAACGTCTCCGCCAAGCAGATCCAACGCCCCGGCTTCGTCGAGGTCGTCCAGCGCGCCCTGGAAGAGTCCCGGCTCGACCCAAAGCTCCTCGTCCTCGAGATAACGGAGACCGTCCTCGTCGCCCAGCCGCAGCGCGTCATCGAGACGCTGCAGCAGATCAAGAGGCTCGGCGTGCTGGTCGCCCTGGACGACTTCGGCACCGGCTACTCCTCCCTCAGCTACCTGCAGGGCTTCCCCATCGACATCCTCAAGATCGACCGCGCCTTCATCCAGGGCATCGACAGCGGCGAGAAGGACCGGATGCTCGTCCAGACCGTCATCGACCTCGCCAACGTCTTCGACCTTGAGATCGTCGCCGAGGGCATCGAGAGGCAGGAGCAGCTCACGCGCTTGCGAGACCTGCACTGCGCCCGCGGCCAGGGGTATCTGTTTGCGCGGCCCCTGGACCCGGCCGCCGCCGACGCGTTCCTCCGCAGGCTCGCCGGCGAAGAGCCTGCCTCCGCCGAGGCCGTCGCGTAGGTCAGCGACCACTGAGGGGGTGAGTAGGTATCCTCCTGGGGGTACAGGGGGCCCAACCCCCTGACGGGGAGTCTGAGTTGGGGGGTACAGGGGGCGCAGCCCCCTGACGGGGAGTCTGAGGGGTGTCCCCTCAGAAGCCCTTTCAGTTCATGGCGGAGCAGACAAGTCCCGACTGGTCGGGGCGCAGGATGCGTAGCGCCTGACCGGCTCCTCGTGGCCTATAATGACGGGGCACAAGCTCAGACCCCGCCCGCAACTAGCAGGGAGTCAATCATGACCAACGCAGTCGCTGAGAAAGCCTTCAACGGCCGCATCCTCAACGTCCACCTCGGCGCGAAACGCGTCGAGCCCGAAGCTCTGCCGGAGAAGCTCTACCGCGAGTACCTGGGCGGCTACGGCATCGGTGCCCGCCTCCTCTTCGACCGCATCCCCCAGGGCGCCGACCCTCTCGGCCCCGACAACGTCCTCGGCTTCTTCCCCGGCCTCCTCACCGGCACGCCCCTCTTCGGCATCCGCTTCCAGGTCGTCGCCAAGTCGCCCAAGAACAACGGCTGGGGCGACGCCAACTGCGGCGGCGACTTCGGCCCTTACCTCAAGAACGCCGGCTGGGACGGCCTCCTCCTCTACGGCGAGTCGCCGGCGCCCGTCTACGTCCTCATCGAGGACGACAAGATCGAGATCCGCGACGCCTCCGACCTCTGGGGCATGATGGCCATCGACGTGGAGAAGCTGCTGAAGGAGCGCCACGGCAGAAAGGCCTCCGTCGCCTGCATCGGCCCCTCCGGCGAGACGAAGAGCCTGATGGCCGGCATCTGCAACGACCACGGCCGCCTCGCCGCCCGCTCCGGCCTCGGCGCCGTCATGGGCGCCAAGCGCGTCAAAGCCGTCGTCGTCACCGCCTCCCGCTCCATCATCGCCAGCCGGCCGGATACCAACAAAGCCGTCAAGGACGCCCTCGGCGAGTTCGGCGAGCGCATCACCACCTTCTTCCGCACCTACGGCACCACCGGCATCACCAACATGTCGGCCATGTCCGGCGACTCGCCCGTGCGCAACTGGGGCGGCGTCGGCACCGTCGACTTCGCCGACGGCAAGGAGCTTACGGGCGACGCCTTCAACGCCCGCATGAAGAAGCGCTACGGCTGCTGGCACTGCCCCCTGGCCTGCGGCGCCGAGAGCCTGGCGCCCGTCGACCCCAAGTACCCCTACTACGAGAACACGCACCGGCCCGAGTACGAGGCCAACGGCGCCTTCGGCATGATGACCCTCAACGCCGACATCGAGTCGCTCATCTACCTCAACCACCTCTGCAACCAGTACGGCGTCGACGTCATCTCCGCCGGCGCCACCATCGCCTTCGCCATCGAGTGCTTCGAGAACGGCATCCTCACCAAGGAGGACACGGACGGCCTGGAGCTGCGCTGGGGCGACGCCGGCGCCATGGTCGCCCTGATGGACAAGATCGGCCGGCGGGAAGGCATCGGCGACCTCCTGGCCGACGGCGTCGCCCGCGCCGCCGAGAAGCTCGGCCCCAAGGCGAAGCCCTTCGCCATCGCCATCGCCGGCGAAGAGCTGCCCATGCACGACCCCAAGCTCAACCCGGAGTACCACACGACCTACAAGCTGGACCCGACGCCCGCCCGCCACACCCAGTACGGCGGCGGCGGCCCCGGCTGGAAGATACCTCCCCGCGTGGCCGAGCGAGATAAGACGGAGGGCCGGGGTGCCCATCACAAGGTGGCCGCGGACTACACCCACGTCGTTAACGCCACCGGCATGTGCCTCTTCGTCATGGCCGCCGCGCCCAACGACAAGATCCCCGACTGGATCAACGTCGCCACCGGCTGGGACACGACCCACGAGGAGATCCTGCGGGCCGGCGAGCGCATCGGCAACCTGCGCGTCGCCTTCTCTGCCCGCGAGGGCGACATCGTCACCAAGCGCGAGGTGCCGGAGCGCGCCTTCGACTTCACGAACGTGAAGGAGGGGCCTCACGCCGGCTTCAAGCTCGACACCGAGAAGCTGGAGACGGAGTTCCTCGACGCCGCCGACTGGGACCGCGAGACCGGCAAGCCGCGCCGCCGCAAGCTGGAGGCCCTCGGCCTCAAAGACGTCGCCGACGCTATAAAAGCGCCGTAGGCCCGGCGCTTGGGCACACGGCTACGCATCCTGCGGCCCTCCGGGCCTTGTGTGCTCCGCCTTGTTCTTGTGTGAGAAGAGTGGGGGACACCCCCACACCCCCGGCAGGGATCGCATCCCTGCACCCTGCTCTGCAGTCGCGACATGGGTCCCAGGATGCTCGTTTGCGGGCGCAGGCGAGCGTTTGAGGACTTCGGCGGGGTACAGGGGGCGCAGCCCCCTGACGGGGAGCGCGAGGGGTGTCCCCTCGCAACACCTTTCTTATTTGACGCGAGCAGACAAGTCCCCCGAC
>DATBWN010000294.1:0-2602 GCA_036514755.1 Dehalococcoidia bacterium
GGAGAACCGCGTGCCTGAACCCGTCGTCCTCGTCCTCGGCTGCGGCATCGGCGGCGTCGTCGCCGCCCGCGAGGCCCGCCGCCTGCTGCCCGCCTCGCACCGCGTCATCGTCATCGACCGCGAGGCGCAGGCCTCCTTCCCGCCCTCCTACCTCTGGGTGATGACCGGCGAGCGCCGGCCGGAGGCGATCCGCCGCCGCCGCGCCCATCTCGCCCGCCGCGGCGTCGAGTTCGTCAGCGCCGACGTGCGCCAGATCGACACGGTCAACCGCTACGTCCGCGCCGACAGCCGCGAGTTCCACTACGACTACCTCATCGTCGCCCTCGGCGCCGAGACGACGCTGGAGGCGAAGCCGGGCCTGGCGGAGACGGCGCATACGTTTTACACGCTGGACGGCGCCGAGCGCCTGGCGGCCAGCCTGCGCTACTTCGCCGGCGGCCGCCTCCTCATCGTCATCGCCGGCCTGCCCTTCAAGTGCCCGGCGGCGCCCTACGAGGCGGCGATGCTCCTGGAGCACTACTTCCACTCCCGCCGCATGCGCCAGAAGGTCGAGATCGAGCTCTACACGCCGGAGACGCTGCCCCTGCCCGTCACCGGGCCCGCCCTCGGCGAGGCGGTCGTCGGCCTGCTAGCGCACAAAGGCATCGCCTTCCACCCCGGCAAGCAGCTCGAGTCCGTGGACGGCGCCAAGCGCGTCGTCGCCTTCGCCGATGGCGAGACGGCCCCCTTCGACATGCTCATCGCCGTGCCTGAGCACCGCGCGCCGGCCGTCGTCCAGGAGGCCGGACTGACAGGCGAGGGCGGCTGGATCGCCGTCGACCCGGCGACGCTGGAGACGGCGCAGCCAAACGTCTTCGCCATCGGCGACGTGACGCGCATCCCGCTGCCGGACGGCCTGCCGCTGCCCAAAGCCGGCGTCTTCGCCGAGGCGCAGGCGCAGGTCGTCGCCCGCAACATCGCCCATCGCGCCGCCGGCGGCAAACGGCCCGAACCCTTCGACGGCGTCGGCCGCTGCTTCCTGGAGGTCGGCGGCGGCGCCGCCGCCATGGCGGACGGCGACTTCTACGCCCGCCAACGGCGCATCGCGATGAAGCAGCCGAGCATCCTCTGGCACTGGGCGAAGGTGGCCTTCGAGAAGTACTGGCTCTGGCGCTGGTACGGCTGAGCCGTGTCTCGCGCCCGCATCCAGCTCTCATTGCCCAAAGGCGAAGGCCAGGCTTCAGCCTGGCCGGCACGCCGCTGAGCCGTGTCTCGCGCCCGCATCCAACTCTTCGAGGCGCGGGCTGCCGAGTACGACGCCTGGTTCGCCTCGCAGCGCGGCCGCCTCCTCTACCGCTCCGAGCTGGCTGCCCTGCGCCTCGTGCGCCCGGCGATGGCCGGGCCGGTGCTAGACGTCGGCTGCGGCACCGGCGTCTTCAGCGTCGATCTGGACGCCGCGCTGGGCGTCGACCCGTCGCGCGAAGAGCTTCGCCTGGCGCGCCGCCGCGGCCTGCCGGTCGCCCAAGGCGTCGCCGAGCAGCTGCCGCTGGCGCCGGGGCGCTTCGGCGGCGTCCTCTTCATCACGAGCTTCTGCTACATCGACGACCCGGCGCGCGCCCTGGCGGAGGCGCGCCGCGTCCTCGCCGCCGACGGCCGCGTCCTCGTGGCCGAGATCAACCGCGACAGCGCCTGGGGCCGCGATTACCTGCGTCGCCAGCGCGAAGGCGACCCCTTCTACGGCCTGGCAAGCCTCTACACGATGGCCGAGACGTTGCTGCTACTCCGGGACGCCGGCTTCGAGCCGGAAGCCTACGCCTCGACCCTCCAGCAGCCGCCGGAGAGCGTGACGAGGGTGGAGGAGCCGGCCCCGGCGCTCGTGCCGGCCGCGGGTTTCGTCTGCGTCCTCGCCCGCCAACGCTCCTGAGCGCGTGGAGGCGCTCTGCCGGCTTCTCCGAAGGCCAGGCTTCAGCCTGGCACCCACGGCTCAGCCGGACTAAAGTCCGGCCTTCAATGACTGACAACTGAGAACTGAGAACTGCCCTCAGACCTTCGGCAGGATTTCCTTCGCGACGAAGGCCAAGGTCTCCCGGCTGGGCGGCTGCTGGTACTGCAGCATGATCCGGCTCACGCCCTCCGCCTCCCAGGCCTGGATCTGCTCGACCAGCTCCGGCGGCGTGCCAACCAGCGCCCCGAAGGGCCGCCGCGGCGCCCCGGCCGGCGGCCGGAACTGCGGCGGCATCCGCGCCATCATCGCGTCCACCTGCCGGTCGATGTCCGCCTGCGTCGCGCCCGTGACGTAGCTGCACATCAGCGAGCGGTCGATGGTCTTCGGGTCGCGCTTCTCCGCCTCGCAGTGCTGTTCGAGCACCTGCACCTTGTGGCGGTAGACGTCGACGGGTCCGCCGGCCGTGTTCCACTCCGTCGCGTAGCGGGCGACGATGCGCAGCGTCCGCTTCTCGCCGGCGCCGCCGATGAGGATCGACATCGGCTTCTGCGCCGGCTTCGGGCTCATGGGCGCGTCCTTCAGCTGGTAGCGCTTGCCGTTGAACGAGGCCGATTCGTTCTCGAACAGCGCCTTGATCACCTGGACGCTCTCCTCCAGGTTGTCCAGGCGCTCCTTCAC
>DATBWN010000295.1:0-2334 GCA_036514755.1 Dehalococcoidia bacterium
TCTAGCGGCAGCTTGTAGACCGAGAGGCGGAAGCCGTCCGAGGCGGCCAGCGTCAGCAGCTTGCCCTCGAACTTCGTGTCGACGCCGGTGAGCACGGGCCGCGAGTCGTCCGTGGCGGCGGCGAAGACGGTCTGGGCGATGGCCTGGCGCAGGCCCTTCGGGTCGAGCTGGACGGAGACGCCGTCCTTGACCACCGGCGCCGGCGGGAAGTCATCCGCGTCCATGCCGCCGATGGTCGCCTCGTTGCGGGCGCAGGCGAGGCGCACCTGGCGCGAGCGCGGCGCCACGGTCAGCGAGATGCGGTCGTTGGGCAGCGTGCCGACGAAGTCCGTCAGCAGGCGCGCCGGGACAGTGATCGCTCCCTCCTCCTCGATGTTCGCCTGGATCCAGCAGCTCATCGTGATCTCGAGGTTGGTGGCGGCGAGCTTGAGGCGACCGCCGTCGCTGGTCAGGAGGACGTTGGCTGTTATCGGCAGCGGGCTGCGCGCGGCGACGGCGCGGCCGACGACGCCGAGGCCGCGGGCGAGGGCTTCCTGGGTGCAGGTGACTTTCATTATCTGCTCACCTAGTTATGCATTTAAGTGGGTCTTCGGCCGCAGTATAAAGCCCGCCGCCAGGGACGGACAAGAGCGATCAGGCGCTCGCCTGCAGCGCCCGTTCGACGGCCTCGATCGTCGCCTCGACGTCGCCGTCCGTGTGCGCCGCCGAGACGAAAGCCGCCTCGAACTGCGATGGCGGGAAGTAGACGCCTGCGTCCAGCAGACCGTGGAAGAAGCGCGCGTAGCGCTGAGCGTCGGCGCGACGGGCGCCGGCGTAGTCGGTCACCGGCCCGTCCGTGAAGAAGACCGTGAGCATCGACGCGACGCGGTTGACGACGACGGGCGTCCCCGTTCGCTTCGCGGCAGCGACGACGCCGCTCGCCAGGCGCTCCGTCTTCGCCGAAAGGAACTCGTAGAAGCCGGGCCGCGACAGCGCCTTCAGCGTCGCGAGGCCCGCCGCCATGGTCAGCGGGTTGCCGGCCAGCGTCCCTGCCTGGTAGACGGGCCCCAGGGGCGCCACCAGCTGCATCACGTCGCGGCGGCCGCCGTAGGCGCCCACGGGCAGCCCGCCGCCCACGACCTTGCCCAGGCAGGTCAGGTCCGGCCGCACGCCGCAGGCCCCCTGGTAGCCGCCGAGCCCGACGCGGAAGCCGGTGATCACCTCGTCGAAGATGAGGAGGGCGCCGGCGGCGTCGCAGAGGCGGCGCAGGCCTTCGAGGAAGCCCGCCTGAGGCGGCACGACACCCATGTTCGCCGCCACCGGCTCGACGATGACCGCGGCGACCTCGCCGCCCCAGCGCTCGAACAGCGCCTCGGCGGCCGCGAGGTCGTTGTACGGCGCCACGAGTGTCTCGGAGGCGTAGGCGACCGGCACGCCGGCGCTGTCCGGCAGCGATAGCGTCGCGACGCCGGAGCCGGCCTGGACGAGCAGCCCGTCAGCGTGGCCGTGATAGCAGCCCTCAAACTTGACGACCTTCGTCCGGCCGGTGAAGGCGCGCGCCAGGCGCAGCGCCGACATCGTCGCCTCGGTGCCAGAGCTGACGAAGCGCACCATCTCGATGGAGGGCACGCTCTCGCAGACCAGGCGGGCCAGCTCCGTCTCAGCCTCCGTCGCCGCGCCGAAGGTGAGGCCGCGGCGCGCCGCCGCGCTGACGGCCTCGACGACCTCCGGATGGGCGTGGCCGAGGATCAGCGGCCCCCAGGAGCCGCAGTAGTCGACGTACTCGTTGCCGTCCAAGTCGGTCAGGCGGGCGCCGGCGCCGGAGGCGATGACCACCGGCTCGCCGCCGACGCCGCGGAAGGAGCGCACGGGGCTGTTGACGCCGCCGGGCAGGTAGCGCTGCGCCTCGGCGAAGGCGGCGCGGGAGCGGTCTTGCCTACGGCTCAAGGGCCTCCTCCGACGCCCTGCCCCGAGCCTGTCGAAGGGTCATCGCAGGTCGAGGATGTCGAGCAGCAGCTCCAACGTCTCGATCTCGTAGTCCGGCTCGTGGGCGAGGGGCTCCGGCTCGCCCTCGATGGAGCGGTTGACCGTCTGGCCCGCCGGCCGGCGCACCCAGGCAACGCGCATGCCGGCGTTCTTCGCGCCCGCCACGTCGGCGAGGCGGCTGTCGCCGACGTAGAGGATGCGCGAGGCAGGCAGGCCCAGCTCGTCGCTCAGCCGGCGGAAGATCGAGACGTGGGGCTTGTACGCCTGCGCCGTCTCCGACGAGACGACGACGGGGAACGAGAGGCCGTTCTGAGCGAGACAGGCGTAGAGGAAGTCGTCGTCGGCGTTGGAGAGGACGGCCACCGGCAG
>DATBWN010000296.1:0-6970 GCA_036514755.1 Dehalococcoidia bacterium
GTCGTCGGCGCCACGTCGCTCTGGTGGGGCCTGCGCGAGAACGAGTACCGCAGCTACTTCCTCTTCTTCTACCTCACGCGCGACGACGCCGGGCCCTACCGAACGACGATCTCGGGCTTCCTGGACGCCTTCGACGCGGAGTACGTCGTCCTCACGCGCCTGGCCGCGAGCGAGCTGGACGAGCACCTCTCGGCGCGCGACCTGGCGGACTGGCACGGCTACCTGGCTGAGCACGGCGAGAAGGTGGCGCGCCTGGAGGGACCGGTCGCCGCCAGCTACGGCTACGTCGACATCTGGCGGCTCGATTAGTTGGTCTTTTGACGAGTTATTGTTTAGAATGCCCTCCGACCCCGCCTGGAAGAGAGACCGCGACTTGGCTGAAAGGAGCCGCTACCTCTCGCAGGCAGTCCCGTCCCTGAGACTCGCCCTGCGGCGGCCCAGCGCCCTCGTCCTCGCCTGGGAGTGGTGGTGGGGACTGCCCTTCGCCGCGATCGTCGGCCTCGGTACGGCCCTCTACTACGTGGTGGCGCCGGACAACACGCGCCCGCTCTTCGACGACAGCTTCATCAGCCTCACCTTCGCGCGTAACCTGGCCGAGCACTACAAGCTCAGCTTCGACGGCGTCGACTGGTCGACGGGCGCGACGAGCCCGCTGCACGTGTTCGTGCTCGCCGCGCTGCTGAAGCTCGGCGTCGAGCCCATCTTCGCCAGCCTCGCCGTGGGCGTGGCCGGCAGCGCCCTGCTCGCCGCGTCCGTGTACCTGCTGGCCTGGTCGATCTTCCGCAGCCGGCTCGCGGCCGTCCTCGGCGCCTTCGCCATCTCCTTCGCGCCTTACGTCGCCCTGGACGCCGGCAACGGCCTGGAGACGACGCTCTTCATGTCGCTCGTCGCGCTGAGCTTCGGGTCGTATCTCCTCTGGCAGGGCGAGCGCGGGCGAGCGCTGACCGGCGCCATCATGGCGCTGGCCGTGCTGACGCGGCCGGAGGGCGCCTTCCTCATCCCGGCGGTCGTCATCTACCGCTGGCTCGACCGGCCGAACGGCGAGCGTCTGCCGCAGTACGCCCGCGAGGCCGTCCTGCTGGCAGCGCCGGCTGTCGCCGTCCTGGGGCTGATGACGCTGTACTCGCTGGCGCTGAACGGGACGCTCACGGGCACGGCGAGCGCCAAGCTGCGCTTCTTCCAGGAGGACCTGGTCCCCTTCCGCGAGAAGATCAACATCACGGCGGACGGCCTCGGCCTCTTCATCGCCCCGGCGATCACGCTGGCGGCGCTGGCGCTGCCGGCCGTGCGACGCAAGGAAGTGCTGCTCTTCGCCCTCTTCTGGGTGCCGGTGGTCGTCGCCTACTGCCTGCTCTTCCCGGGCGGCCTGCGCCACTACTTTTACCGCTACCAGCATCCGGTGCTGCCGCTGCTCGCGGCGCTGGCCGCGGGCGGCGCCGCCCAGCTCATCCAGCTTGCCCTGACGCGCGAGGCCGTCGTCAAGCTGCTCGTCGCCGCGGCGCTGGTCGTCGCCGTCGTGCCGATATGGCAGGAATACGAACGCTGGCGCGACGTCTACGCGCAGGCCTCCGCCGAGACCCTGAACGACCTGGAGGCGATGGCGAAGGACCTCAACCAGATAATCAAGCCGAACGAGGTGCTGGCGACGCACGACATCGGCGCCGTGGGCTTCTACGGCGACTTCTCGGTGCTCGACCTCGTCGGGCTCGTCAACAAGAAGGTCATCGACTACCACGACGGCCGGCGCGTCGCCGGCTACGTTGAGGGCTCCAACCCCGACTACCTGCTGATCTTCCCGAGCTGGGACCTCTACTTCCTGCTCATCTTCCCGGACTCGCATCCGGATCGCTTCCAGCTGGTGAAGGTCTACCCCGGCGGCCCCATCCGCGGCGAGCCCTACCTCCTCTACCGCGTCCTCGACCGCTGAGGCGCGGGCGTCTCAGCTGAAGGGCGCCGGCCGCGGCCGCGTCGGTCGCTTGAAGAACCAGATGAGCACCGCCCCGGCGACGAAGCCGCCGACGTGCGCCCACCAGGCGACGCCGGAGCCGGCCGTCGACTGGCCGATCTCAGCCACGCCGGCGAAGAGCTGCGTCAGGAACCAGATGCCGATGAGGAAGACGGCCGGGACGAAGAAGGGGATGAAGAAGAACGGCAGGATGACCACCTGCACGATGGCCCGCGGGTACATGAGCAGGTAGGCGCCGAGGACGCCGGCGATGGCGCCGGAGGCGCCCACGGCCGGCAGCACCGTGTCCGCCGCCATGAAGGTCTGCGCCGCCGCCGCGGCGATGCCGCTCAGCAGGTAGAAGACCAGGTAGCGCCCGTGGCCGACGCGGTCCTCTACGTTGTCGCCGAAGATCCAGAGGAAGAGCATGTTGCCGAGGATGTGCGCCCAGCCGGCCTGCACGAACATGGACGTGAACACCTGCAGCAGCTCGCGGTCGCCGGCGGGGCAGACCGCCCTCAGGTCGCGGGCGCTGGCGTCTGTCGAAAGGCCGAGGTAGTCGGCGATGCAGGCCGGCTCGAAGCCCCAGTCGAAGTAGAAGCGGTCAGCCTCGCTCGTCGCGAGGGGCTGAGAGAGGGGCAGGAAGGCGTCGGGCCGCGTGCTCAGGGTGAGCGTGTAGAGGAAGACGCCGATGTTGACGGCGATGAGCGCCCAGTTGACGTAGGGCGTCGTCCGCCGGCGTAGGAAGTCGCCGACCGGGATCAACCGTCCACCTCTCCCCCTTCATCCCCCTCTCCGTCGACGGAGAGGGGGATGATTCTTCTGAGCCTCCCAGGATCAGTGGCAGGGGGAGATGTCATTCGCCGGTAGCCTCGCCGAGTCGCGTCGTCCTCTCAAACACTCGCAGGCCACGCTCAGAAGTCTACCCCCGGCTGCGCCTTCTCTCCCGCCTGGAAGGGGTGCTTCACCTCTCGCATCTCCGTAACGAGGTCGGCGAAGTCGATCAGCTTCTGGGGCGCGTCGCGGCCGGTGAGGACGACGTGGAGGTCGGGCGGCCGCCGGCGCAACGTATCGATGACCTCGTCGATGTCGAGCCAGCCGTAGCTGATGGGGTAGGTGACCTCGTCCAGGACGACGATGTCGTAGGCGCCGGAGCCGATCTTCTCCTTGCACAGCTCCCAGCAGCGTCGCGCCAGCGCCTTGTCCCTCTCGATGTCCTTGGAGAGCCAGGTGAAGCCGGCGCCCAGGGGTATGAGCTCGATGCCGAGCTTGTGCGCCGCCTGCTCCTCGCCGAAGTTGGCGGTCTCGCTCTTGATGAAGGAGAGCATGACGACCTTCATGCCGCGGCCCCAGGCGCGCAGCAGCAGGCCGAGGGCGGCCGTCGTCTTTCCCTTGCCGTTGCCGGTGTAGAGGATGACGAGGGGCTTACGCTTCTTCGTGGGCATGGCTCTTGCCTAGAGGCAAGCTAGCAATCGGGCAAGATCGACTTTGTCATTGCGAGGCCCTTCGAAGAAGGGCCGTGGCAATCTTGGACGAATGGTCAAGGATTGCTTCGCTTCGCTCGCAATGACAAACTGGGGCCCTGTCCGTTTGCCCGACCTGGTCTCTAGGAGAGACGCGGCGCTGAGACGGCTCATCTGGCGGGCTAGAGCTCCAGGAGGGGGAGGAAGCGCCGCTCCGAGCGATGGGGCCCGACGACTGCGAGCTTGAGGGCGTCGCGGCGCAGCAGGCCGGCGATGACGCGCGTCAGGTCGGCCGGCGTCACCGCCTCCAGCCGCGCCACAACCTCCTCCGGGCTGAGGATCTCGCCCGTGAGGATCTCCTGGCCGCCCAGCCAGCCGGAGACGGCGCGCGTGTCCTCCAGCCGCAGGAGCATGCGGCCCTTCGCCAGCTCCTTCGCCTTGTGCAGCTCCCCCTCGGGTATGCCTTCGGTCAGCCGTCGCAGCTCCAGCATCAGCGCCCCGACCGCCTTGTGGCCGTTCGCCGGGTCGACGGCGGCGTAGACGCCGAAGGAGCCGGCGTCCAGGAAGTGCGTGACGTAGCTGTGCACGTCGTAGCAGAGGCCCTGGCGCTCGCGCAGCTCCAGGAACAGCCGGCTGCTCATGCTCTCGCCGAAGAGCACGCTCAGCAGGTCGAGCGCGTAGCGGTCGGGGTGGTCGAGAGGCAGGCCGTGCAGGCCGAGGGCGATGTGCGTCTGCTCCGTCCGCTTGAAGCGCAGGGCGCAGCCCGGCGCCTGGACTCCGTTCTGGGCCGGCGACCAGGCGTCGGGCACGCCGGCGACCGCGGCGCCGAGGGTCGGCGCCAGCAGCGCCGCGACCTCGTCCTCGGTTACGTTGCCGGCGACGGCGATGACCATGTTGTTGGGCACGTACTGGCGGCGCACGTAGTCGACGACCACGTCGCGCGTCAGGCCTTCGATGGACTCCTTCGTGCCGGCGATGTCCCAGCCCAGCGGCTGCGCCGGCCAGAGCAGCTCGTCCAGCAGCAGGTCCGCCTGCTGCCCGGGCGAGTCGGCGACGGCGGCCAGCTCCTCCAGCACGACCTTGCGCTCCTTCTCCAGCTCCGTCGCGTCGAAGAGCGGCGTCTGGACGAGGTCGCAGAGGACGTCCAGGGCGACATCGAGGTGCGGGCGGGCGACCTTGGCGTAGAAGACGGTGTACTCGCGGTCGGTAGCGGCGTTGAGGATGCCGCCGACGCCGTCGATGGCTTCCGAGATGAGCTGGGCGGTCGGCCGCTTCGCCGTCCCCTTGAAGCAGAGGTGCTCGACGAAATGGGAGACGCCCGCCGCCTCGCGCTTCTCGTAGCGGGAGCCGGCACCGACGTAAAGGCTGATGGCGACGGAGCGCGCCTGGGGCATGGGAGCGGTGATGAGGCGCAGGCCGTTGGCCAGGCGGCTGCGGCAGAAGACGGTGGGCGAGGCTGCCGACAATGTCTGCAACTGCTGCTCCCTGGGTAAATGGTCGTCCAGCTAGTTTAAGGCTCGCTTTTGCCACGGTCTACGGAACAGGGAACGGGCCCCGCGACGCGCGGCTCCCTGTTCCATGCTCCTCCGCTGGACTCAGGCCGCCCCGAAAGCTAACCTGCTTAGGAGCCACATGTCGAAGCTAGGCGACGCCATCCGCCGCAGTCTGCGCACCGAGGCCCAGCCCATGGGCTTCGGCGCGGCGCGGCCGGCAGCAACGCCTTCAATGCTCACCGGCTTCCTCGGCGGGCAGGCGGAGCTGGAGGCGGCGCGCAAGGCCGGCGCCGACCTCGTGGTCGTTGACGCGCGCCGGGCAAGCCTGGCCGCCGGCGACGCGAAGAAGGCGCGCGACGCCGCCGACAACCTCGCCCTCGGCGCCTGGACGCAGGTGGCCGATGCCGCCACGGCAAAGGCGCTGCGCCAGGCCGGCCTCGATTTCCTCGTCATCGAGCCGGAGACGACGCCAGCCGCCGCCCTCCTGGACGACGACCTGGGCTACGTCCTCGTCCTGCCAGAGGCGCCGGAGGAGCTGTTCCTGCGCTCGCTAGAGCCGCTGCACCTGGAGGCGCTGTACCTGCCGCCCGGGCGCTGGTCCGGGCCGCTAACGGTCGCCGGCCAGGTGGAGCTGAGCCGCATCGGCGCCCTGAGCCGCCGGCCGCTCATCTGCGAGGCTGCGCCGGAGACGAGCAAGGAGGAGCTGCAGTGCCTGCGCGCCGCCGGCGTCGCCGTCCTCCTGGTGTCGAGTGCGACGGGCATCTCGCGCTTGAAGGAGACGGTGGGCAGCCTGCCGCCGCGACGCCAGCGCCGCGAGGAGCGGCCGGTGCTCTCCCTGCCGCGCGGCCAGGCGCCGCCCGAAGTGGAAGAAGAGGATGACGACGACCGGAACGCGCTGTGACGGCTGAGCCTTCGCCGGGCTCGGGCGTGACCCCTCGCCTGCGGGAGCTGGGTAGCCTGCCGGAGCCGCGCGGCCTCGGCGCCATCGGCCGCATATTCGCTGACGGCGGCGTCACGGAGGTCCTCCTCATCCGCCACGGCCACGTCCCCCCAGGCAGCATCGTCGAGGACGCCTCTCTGACCGAGCGCGGCCGCGAGCAGGCCGAGGTGCTGGGCGCCTACCTGGCGAAAGAGAAGCCGCTGGCCGCCCTGTTCTCCAGCCCCTATCGCCGCACTCTGGAGACGGCCGAGATCGTCGCCCGCCACCAGGGCCTGACGGTCGAGGTCATCGACGACCTGCACGAGCTGGAGATGTACCTGCCGGAGGGCAAGACCCTGCGCGACGTCCTCGGCGAGAAAGGCCTGGCGAGGGTGCGCGAGCGCCGCCTTCGCACACGGAAGCACGGCGCCCTCGGCAAGTACGCCGAGTCCAGCGCCCACATCCGCGGCCGCGTCGTCGCCGCCATCGAGGACCAGATCGAGCGTCATCGCGGCGCACGCATCGCCTTCGTCGCCCACGGACCAGTGATCAACGCGTACGTCGCCCACGTCCTCGCGTGCCGCATCGACCACATCTTCCAACCGAACATGACGTCCGTGTCCATCGTCTGGGCGAAGGACGGCTACCGCGACCTGCGCTGCCTCAACAGCATGGGCCACTACGGCCTCCTGTAGCCCGGCCTGCTGCAGCCCGGCAACTAAGACTGTCGTCATTGCGAGCCCGGAGGGCGCAGCAACCCTTGACGCCTCGTTGGGGCGCCCAAGATTGCTTCGTCGTCCTTCCAGGGAAGGACTCCTCGCAAAGACACGACAGTAGTTGACAAGTTCTCGCGGCCAGTCGTACACTTGTGCGTCAGAACAGGCGTTCAGCCTGCCGGAGGGCAGGCAGCTAGGAGTCCCGCCCAATGACCGCACAAAAGACCCTCTCCACCAAACAGCACGCCATCCTGCGCTTCATCCGCGAGTTCCTGCGCGAGAAGGACTATCCCCCCAGCATCCGCGACATCCAGGAGGGCTGCGCCATCAGCTCCACCTCCGTCGTCGACTACAACCTGAAGGCGCTGGAGCGCATGGGGTTCATCCGCCGCGACCGCGAGGTCTCGCGCGCCATCGAGCTGGTCGGGCGCACG
>DATBWN010000297.1:0-2879 GCA_036514755.1 Dehalococcoidia bacterium
GTCAAGGCGACGACGGAAGGGCACATCGACCTCGACCCCGACTACGACTGGCAGGCGGCCGAGAACTGGCTGACGCGGCAGACGGGGCGATCCCTGGCCAGCCCGGCGGCCTGGCCCGTCGACGCCCGCTGGCTGCGCGCCGAGGAGCTCTGGCTCGTCGGCCGCTCCTCCCAGGGCGACGCCGAGTCTTTCGCTCTCATCGAGTCGTACGCCGGCGACGCCATCGCCATGTACTCGCTGGCGCGCACGCTGCAGCGCGAGGGGCGCGTCGGTATGTCGGCGCGGGCCGGCCAGCGCCTGCTGCGCGTCCTGAACACCAACCCCAACGCCGGCCTGCCGAAGGCGCTGCTCTCGCTCTCCTACCCGCCCGCTTTCGGCGCCCTCGCCCAGCGTCACGCCAAGGACGAGAAGATCTCGCCGCTGCTCCTCCTCGCCTTCGTGCGCCAGGAGAGCTTCTTCGACCCGCGCGCCGTCTCCGGCGCCGGCGCCCTCGGCCTGACGCAGGTGCTGCCCGCCACCGGCAAGTCGCTGGCCGGCCGGCTGGGCGTCAATGCCTTCGAGGAAGAGCTGCTTCTCCAGGCGGACGCGAACCTGCGCTTCGGCGCGCGCTACATGGCCGAGCAGCTGCGCTCCTTCGACGGCGAGATCTTCGTCGCCTTCGCCGCCTATAACGCCGGCCCGAACGCCGCCGAGCGCTGGCGCCGCGCCGATGACGCCGATGACGCCGACGTCTTCCTCGAGACGATCGAATACGATGAGACGCGGCTCTACGTCCAACTCGTCGCCGAGAACTACGCCATCTACCGCTACCTCTACGCCGGCGAAGACGAGCCCAACCTGCCCGACTGATGCCGTCCACCTCTACTCCCTTCTTCTGCACGGCCCCGGGAACAAAGGGGCCCCGACCAGCGTCTTGGACGGCATGAGAGCCATGACCTTCGCCGTGCTCCTCGTTGTCCTACTCATCGCGGCCTGCGGCGGCGACTCCGAAGACGCGCCGTCGCCGGCAGACCCCGGCCAGCCCGTCTCGACCGGCGGCGGCCCCTCGGACTCGCTGCCGCGGCCGCCAGGCACGGCCGCCTCGGCCGGTGGCCGCAGCGTCGAGATGGGCGTCGGCAGCTACTGTTGGCGCACCGCCTGCGTCGACATGATCGGCCCCGTCACCAAAGGCACGCTCACGGTCAGCGCCGGCGCCCGCGTCCGCGTCGCCGTGCCCGCCGCGGCGGGAGACCTCGACGAGGCGCAGGTCTCCGCCTCGCCGGCCACGGGCCAGCCGATGAAGCTCGATAGCGGCGAGGAGGCTTGGGGCTTCGCCGCCGTCGGCGCCTCGACCGACCTTAGGGCGAAGGTTGACGCCGGTGAAGTTTCCTTCACCGCAGACCTGGCGCCGGGTCTCTACATCGTCAGCGTCTTCCTCGTTTTCGATGCGGGTGACGTGAGCTACGGCCTCGTGCTGCGCGTGGAGTAGCCGAGCAGCAGCCGCCGTGGCGGTAAGATCGGCACGATGCGTCGCGCTCTCGCGCTCCTCGCCGTCGTTCTCGTCGTCGCCGTCGTCGCCTTCTTCGGCGCCGCCTGGCGCTACGCGGACCTCGTCGACGGCGGCGCCCTGCGCCCTGACCGCGGCCCCGACGCCCTTGACCTGCGCATCGTCTCGCTCGGCGAAGGCGCGATCACGCTCGCTTCGGCGGACGATCCTGACGACGATTGGCGCCGACCGGGCGTCTGGGGCCTGGAGTGGGAGGGCGGCTACGGCCGGCTCGGCGAACTGTTGAGCGAAAGCGGCGGCGAGGTCGTCCGCCGCTTCGAGCCGGTCGCCGGACAGCCGGCGCCGGGCCAGCTGGCGCGCATCGATAGCTACGCCTTTCCCGGCGACCCGCAGCAGGCGTTCGCCATCCCCTTCTTCGAGCTGAACCTGCCGTCCGAGGTCGGCGACCTGCCCGCCTGGTTCATCGACGGCCCGTCGCGCACCTGGGTCGTCTTCGTCCACGGCAAGGATGCGGAGCGCCGCCAGGCGCTGCGCTACCTGCCCGTCATCCACGGCCTCGGCTTGCCCGTCCTCGTCGTCAGCTATCGCAACGACGGTCTCGCGCCGGACGGGCTGGATAGGCGCTACCGCTACGGCGCGACGGAGTGGCGGGACCTCGAGGCGGCCGTCGCGTTCGCCTTCACGCACGGCGCCCAGCGCGTCGTCCTCTTCGGCCACAGCCTGGGCGGCGCCATCGTCATGAGCTTCCTGGAGCGCTCGGCGCACGCCGGGCAGGTCGCCGCGCTCGTGCTCGACGCGCCGGTGCTCGACCTCGAGGCGACGGTCGACTACGCCGCCGAGCGCCGCGGCCTGCCGGGGCCGCTCACGGCGCTCGCCAAGTGGCTCGCCGGCCAGCGCTTCGACGTCGACTGGGACAATCTCGACTACCTGGAACGCGCCGGCCGGCTCAGCGTGCCGGTCCTCCTCTTTCACGGCGACGCCGACAGGACGGTCCCGATCAGGACGAGCGAGGCGCTGGCCAGGGCGCGACCCGAGCTCGTCACCTTCGTGCGCGTCGAGGACGCCGGCCACGTGCGCTCCTGGAACGCCGGTCCGGAAGCCTACGAAGCAGCGCTGACCGGCTTTCTGCGGCGCCTGGTCGCGGCGCCGTAATTGACACCGTGGTTCGCCCCTCCTAGACTGTCAGAGCCAAAGTGTCCTTCCCGGGAAGGACTTACGCGAGGATGCAGTGCCGAAGCGCACCTATCAGCCCAAGAAGCGCCGCCGCCAGCGAGTCCACGGCTTTCGCGCCCGGATGGCCACCTCCGACGGGCGCAGAGTTCTCCAACGACGTCGAGCGAAGGGCCGGACCCGTCTCAGCGTCTAGCGACCCCGAAGCCCCGCGACCGCCGGC
>DATBWN010000298.1:0-3061 GCA_036514755.1 Dehalococcoidia bacterium
AAGCGGGCTCTGCCGTCGCCTCGGACGACCTGACGCCGCGGAAGCGCACGCCGACGCGGCGTCCGTCCGGTCGCCGCGCCTCGATGACGAGCATGCGGCCGCCCTCTTCCTCACGAGAGGCCTCGTAGGCGCAGCCGTCGAGGGCGTTGCGCACGACGCGTCGCAGCCGCTCGCGCTGGTCGGTGAAGGCTAGCGCTGGCACGCCGGGCAGTAGTGGGTGCTGCGCCCGCCGACTTTGACGCGCTCGATGGCCGTCCCGCACGCGTAGCAGGGCTTGCCGGTGCGGCGGAAGACCTTGACGTGCATCTGCATGCTGCCGGCCTTGCCGTCCGCGTCCTGGTAGTCGCGGAAGGAGGCGCCGCGGCTCTCGACGCCGAAGAGGAGGACGCGGCGCACGGCGGCGTGCAGCGCCTCGACCTCGCCGGCGCTCAGCGACGCGCCGAGGCGGCGCGGGTCGATGCCGGCGGCGAAGCAGGCCTCGTCGGCGTAGATGTTGCCGATGCCGGCGACGCGCCGCTGGTCGAGGATGACCGACTTGACGGGCGCCTTGCGCCCCGCGACGGCGCTGGCAAGGAGGTCGACAGTGAAGCCCTCGCTGAGGGGCTCTGGGCCGAGGCCGTTCGTGACCTCGGCGAGGTCGTCGACGAGCCAGAGGCCGCCGAACTTGCGCAGGTCGGTGAAGCGCAGCTCGCTGCCGTCGTCCAGGGATATCACGGCGCGCAGGTAGGGGTCGGGCGGGTCTTCGAGCCGGCGATGGAGGAGCCGGCCGGTCATGCGCAGGTGGACGACGAGGAGGGCGCCCGTATCTAGATGCAGCGCGAGGTACTTGCCGCGGCGCGAGACGCCCTCGACGCGCGCCCCGGCGACGCCTTCGCGGAAGGAGGCCTCGTCCGTGCCCTTGATGACGGGGACGGGCTTACCGGCGTCGGGTGGGATGGTGACAGCGGTGATGCGCCGGCCGATGAGGCGCGTCTCCAGGTCGCGCCGTATCGTCTCTACCTCGGGCAGCTCAGGCACGAGGCGTCTCGCCCCTCGCGGTTCGCGGACGCTCCGCACGCTCTTGCTGAGCCTGTCGAAGGACGCTACCCTGCGCTTCTGGTCGACGAGCCCCCATGTGCTCTCCCTGAGCTTGTCGAAGGGCGCTACCTGCCGTCTTGCTGAATCGTGACTTCGCCAGAGCAGGCAAGGCGTCGTAGTCCCGGCGGATAAGCGCCTCCTTCTTGGCGCGAGACCAGCCTTTGACCTGAAGCTCTGCCTCTCGCGCCTCCAAGAGCGTCTCGAAGGCCTCACAGAAGACCAGGTTGCAGGGCTGCCGGCGCGCCGTGAAGTCGCCGCCGAGGCCGATCTCGTGCTCTGCGAGCCGAAGCTCCAGGTTCGTCGTCGACCCTGTGTAATACGCGCCGTCGGCGCAGCGGAGGATGTAGACGTACGCCGTCACGTGGCGTCCTTCGACAGGCTCAGGAAGAGATTCGAGGTGTCAGGCAGCTCAGGCACGGCTTCATGATAGCGCGCTGCCTTCGCTGCGCATCCTGCGTCCGTCCGCTGCGCGGCAGGACTTGTCTGCTCCGCCTATAAGAAACGTTGCTTGCGAGGGGACCCCCCTCGCGCTCCCCGTCAGGGGCTCCGCCCCCTGTACCCCCGGACAGGCGGGACGTCATCTGGACACGATTCATACGAGTGGTCCACCTGCTAATTCATCCTCAGTTAGAAACTGTACCCACTTCGTGTTCAGGCCACCTTGCTCCGTTACAACAGCTAGAACGCGCTTTAGCGGCCATTCACGTTGAGCCAGCCAACCGACGATAGCCCTGGTCTTCAGGGAGACTTGCTTAGGCGCTGGTACGAGAACAAGGCGTGACGGCATGGAGCCTTCGTCGCACTGCTTGCTTAGTAGCTCTGAAGTGGCGCCCGCCGTCAGATCGGCAATTGAGACCATATCTTCAATCTCGCACGTTCCATTGTCCGAGGCCGTAGTACCCACATGAACTCGACCGAGATCATGTGGCAGGTAGTGACTCATGACGTTGCTGGCGATCTTCGAGAGTTCCACTAGACGCGAGTCGTTGGGGGCAATGTCGTCCTCATCTGTAATCCACATCAGGGATTGGCCTGGACCACTCAGGCCTCTGACGAGAAAGCTGACCAGATGAACTGTGGTGAGGAGTCTGCCGAATGTCTTCGCGGACCAGTGTGAGTACGGCTTCAACGATGGGGACGACATTTCTAACACGCGGCCTATGGAGAACAGATTCACGCCCTTCTCAATAGCAAACGTCACGCAGACTCCAGGAACGTGATTCGCCGCCTGCAGGAAAGGCCAAAGCGCGTCGCGACGCCGGTGATCGCGGAGGTCCTTAAAGGACATCCGTCGACCATCTCGCAGGAATCTGGATCTAACCTGTCTTCGAAGCACTTCCCACCTTGTGGAAGCCGCCAAGTCCGCAACAAGAAATGAGAAAACTTCGAACCTCCCTGACGAGTGCTGACCGCTGTAATCCGAGCCCACAAACATCAGTGGCCCATCGCGAACGCGAGTTAGGGCCTCGGGATTCCGGGCCTCAATCTGAGCGATTGTTTCGCTCCACTCAATAACTACCTCACCAAGCGCTGGGTTGGTGGCGTGATGCCATGCTGGGCCGCTCGGGATGTACAAAGGAGAAGTCACTCCATGTCCGCCCAGTTCTTGCCGACTTTGACGTCTACCTTCAGCGGCACGTCCAGCTTCAGCGACGCGGGCATCATCTCGAGGACGAGGGCGCGCAGGCGCTCCAGCTCAGCGTGCGGGCCCTCGAAGATGAGCTCGTCGTGCACCTGGAGGAGCATCTTCGTCGCGAAGCCCTGCTTCTCCAGCTCGTCGTCGAGGCGGATCATGGCGATCTTGATGATGTCGGAGGCGGTGCCCTGGATCGGCATGTTGATCGCGACGCGCTCCGCCGCCATGCGGACGTTGAAGTTCTGCGAGTTGATGTCGGGGATGTAGCGCCGCCGCCCGACCATCGTCTCGGCGAAGCCGTCGCGCCGCGTCTTCTGCACCACATCGTCGCGCCAGCGCTTGACCGCC
>DATBWN010000299.1:0-2885 GCA_036514755.1 Dehalococcoidia bacterium
CCTCCTCCTCGCCGCGGACCACCATGACCGTGACGAAGAGAGCGGCGGCGAGGATGAGGAAGAACCGCAATCTTCCCTCTTGCTACCCGCCGAGGCGAGCATAGCGCGACCACGCCGCGCCGACAAGGCCACCCTCAGATAATCGGAGACAACCCCGTGCTGTACAATTCGATCGCTGTGACTCAGAAGCAGCAGAGCTTGATCGCTTCCGACGCCGTTGCGGTCCGCGGGCCCGCGACGCGGCCCCTCCGCGCTCTCCTCCTCCTTAGCTAGCCCCGCCCATCCTTCCCAGGAAGGATCGGGATCGGGGCGCCCCCACCTATCCCGCAGAGACTTGCCTCGTCTGCAGGAGGAGACTATGCAGCCACCTGATAGAATCACGACAACTATGACCCAGACCCGTCGCTCCGAGCAGCGTCCTGGACGCCGCGCTCAGCCTTCCGAAGGCCGCGTCGAGCGCTACGAGCCGACGCGCATAGAGGCGAAGTGGCAGGAGCGCTGGGAGCGCGACGGCCTCTACCACGTCCGCGACGACGACCCGCGGCCGAAGTACTACTTCCTCACCATGTACCCGTACCCCTCGGGCGACCTCCACACCGGTCACTGGTACGCGGAGACGCCCGCCGACACGAAGGCGCGCTTCCTGCGCATGAAGGGCCACAACGTCCTCTTCCCCTACGGCTTCGACGCCTTCGGCCTGCCGGCGGAGAACGCCGCCATTCGCAACCAGATCCACCCCTTCCGCTGGACGATGGCCAACATCGAGACGATGCGCCAGCAGGCCAAGCGCATGGGGACAATGTTCGACTGGTCGCGCGAGGTCATCACCTGCCTGCCGGAGTACTACAAGTGGAACCAGTGGTTCTTCCTGCAGATGTACAAACGCGGCCTCGCCTATCGCCAGAAGGCGGCCGTCGACTGGTGCCCGAGCTGCAACACCACCCTGGCCCGCGAGCAGGTCTGGGGCGAAGACCGCCACTGCGAGCGCTGCGGCACGCCCGTGACCAAGCGCGACCTGGAGCAGTGGTTCTTTCGCATCACCGCCTACGCCGAAGAGCTGCTCAGCTTCGAAGGGCTGGACTGGCCCGAGCCCGTCAAGCACATGCAGACCAACTGGATCGGCCGCAGCGAGGGCGCCACCATCGCCTTCGGCACGGACGCAGGCGAGCCGATCGAGGTCTTCACCACCCGGCCGGACACGATCTACGGCGTGACCTTCATGGTCCTCGCCCCGGAGCACGAGCTGGTCGAGAAGCTGACGACGCCGGACCGCCGCGCCGAAGTCGAGGCCTACGTCGAACGGGCGCGGCGTGAGACAGAGATCGAGCGCACGGCAGTCGACAAGGCCAAGACGGGCGTCTTCATCGGCGCCTACTGCGTCAATCCCTACTCCGGCGAGCGCGTGCCCGTCTACGTCGGCGACTACGTCCTCGCCACCTACGGCACGGGCGCCGTCATGGGCGTACCGGCGCACGATCAGCGCGACTTCGAGTTCGCCCGGCAGTACGGCCTGCCCATCCCCGTGGTCATCGCCGCGCCCGGCTGGGACGGAAGCGAGCTGGAGGCCGCCTACACGGAGCCGGGGACGATGGTCAACTCCGGCCCCTTCGATGGCACGCCCAGCGAAGAGGGCAAGCAGGCGGTCGTCCGCTACGGCGAGGAGCGCGGCTTCGCCCGCGCCACCGTCACCTACCGCCTGCGCGACTGGCTCATCGGCCGGCAGCGCTACTGGGGCACGCCCATCCCCATCATCTACTGCCCGAAGTGCGGCACCGTGCCCGTCCCGGAGGAGGACCTGCCCGTCCTCCTGCCCGAGGACGCCGAGTTCCTGCCCACGGGCGAGTCGCCGCTCAAGTTCCACGCGGGCTTCCTCAACGTCAAGTGCCCGCAATGCGGCGAGGACGCCCAGCGCGAAACGGACACCATCGACACCTTCGTCGACTCGTCCTGGTACCAGTACCGCTACCTGAGCCCACACTACGACGAGGGCCCCTTCGACCCGTCGAAGAGGGACTGGCTGCCGGTGCACCAGTACACGGGCGGCATCGAGCACGCGACGATGCACCTGATGTACTTCCGCTTCTTCACCAAGGCGATGCGCGACCTCGGCCTCGTCGACTTCGACGAGCCGGCGATTCGCCTCTTCAACCAGGGGCTGATCCTCGGCCCCGACGGCGAGAAGATGTCGAAGAGCCGCGGCAACGTCGTCAACCCGGACGACTACGTCTCGACGCTCGGCGCCGACACCTTCCGCTGCTACCTCATGTTCATCGGCCCCTGGAGCGAGGGCGGCCCCTACCGGCCGGAGGGCATCGAGGGCATCTCCCGCTGGCTGAACCGCGTCTGGAGCCTGGCCCTGGAGCCGCCCGTCTTCCGCTCCTCCGACGAAGCGGCGACGCGCGAGCTGGAGCGGCAGCGCCACCACACCATCAAGGCAGTGAGCGACGACCTGGACGGCTTTCGCTTCAACACGATGTTGGCGCGGCTGATGGAGTACACGAACTACCTCGGCCGCGTGAGGGAGGCGGGCAGCGTCGGCCGCACCGCCTGGGCCGAGGCTGTCGAGGCGCTGCTTCTGCTCGTAGCGCCCTCGGCGCCCCACATCGCCGAGGAGCTGTGGGAGCGCACGGGCCGGCCCTACAGCGTCCACACGCAGGCCTGGCCGGCCTGGGACGAGGCGCTCGCCCGCGCCGAGACCTACACGCTCGTCGTTCAGGTCAACGGCAAGCTGCGCGACCGCATCGAGGTGCCGGCCGACATCAGCGAGGCGCAGGCGAGGGAGCTTGCCCTGGCCAGCCCGAAGGTCCGCGCCCACACGGAAGGCCGGGCGGTCGAGCGCGTCTTCTTCGTGCCGCGGCGGCTGGTCAACGTCGTCGTCCGCTAGC
>DATBWN010000300.1:0-4593 GCA_036514755.1 Dehalococcoidia bacterium
GCCGGGAAGCTCTCCTTCACGCTCCTCGGGAAGAAGCTGCGCGGCTCCTTCGCCCTGGTGAAGACGAAGTACGGGCCGGAAACCTGGCTGCTGCTGAAGCACCGCGATGAGCACGCCAGCGAGCGGGACGTCCTGCTGGACGACCGCTCGGTGCGCTCCGGGCTCACCATCGGCGACCTGAAGGAGGGACGCCTGCCGAACCCGGGCGCAACCGCCGTCGAGGCGCACGCCGGCGCCCGCGCCGCGCCCTTCCCGGACGCCCGCAAAGAGCGGCCGATGCTCGCGACGCTGGTCGACGTGGCGTTCGACGCGCCGGGCTGGCTCTGGGAGCCGAAGCTGGACGGCGTCCGCATGCTCGCCTTCATCCGCGACGGCAAGGCGGAGCTACGCAGCCGCCGCGGCGTCGACGTGACGAAGCAGTACCCGTCGCTGGTTGCGTCGCTCGCGGCGCAGCCGGCGGCGACGATGGTGCTGGACGGCGAGGTCTGCGCCCTGGACGAGGCGGGCGTGCCGCGCTTCCAGCTGCTGCAGCCGCGCATCAACCTGACGCGCGGCGTGGACGCCGCCAAGGTCGACGCCGAGCTGCCGGTCGTCTACTTCGTCTTCGACCTCCTCTACCTGGACGGCTACGACTTGCGCGCCGTGCCGCTGCGCGAGCGCAAGGCGCTGCTGCAGTCGCGCTTGCTCCCGAAAGGCGACCTCCGCGTCGTCAGTCACGTGGAGGAGCACGGCCGCGATCTGGAGGCGGGGGCGCGCCGCCTCGGCTTCGAAGGCGTCGTCGGCAAGCGCGCGGACTCTCGCTACGAGCCGGGCGTGCGCAGCCGCGCCTGGCTGAAGGTGAAGGCGGTGCGGGAGCAGGAGTTCGTCGTCGGCGGTTACACGGCCGGCGAAGGGGCGCGACGCGCGACCTTCGGGGCGCTGGCCCTCGGCTGTTACGACGACGGCAAGCTCCGCTACGCGGGGAACGTCGGCAGCGGCTTCGATGAGCGAGAGCTGGCGGCCGTGATCGAGCGACTGAAGGCGCTGTCGACGGAGGCGCCGCCTTTCGCCGACGCGGAGCGCGTCCAGGGACAGGCGCGCTGGGTGCGGCCGGAGCTGGTGGCGGCGGTGAAGTTCGCCGAGTGGACGCAGGACGGCCGCCTGCGGGCGCCGGTCTTCCTCGGCCTGCGCGACGACATCGACCCGAAGCAGGTGCGCCGCGAGGTCGCTAGCGCGACAGCATGGCTCGCGACAGAGGATGTGAACGGTGCAGCCGCATCTCCGCGCACAGGCGCGGCGGAGGTCGCTGCCGTTGTTGACCAGTTGGCGAACCCGAAGGCGAACTTCACCATCCGCGTCGCCGGTGAGGAGATCAAGCTGACGAACCTTGACAAGGTCTTCTGGCCACCCTTCGGCGAGGCGCCGCCGCTCTACAAGCGCGACCTCGTCGAGTATTATGTCAAGGTAGCGCCCTACCTGCTGCCCCACCTGCGCGACCGGCCCCTGACGCTGACGCGCTACCCCAACGGCGTCACGGCCAGGCCCTTCTACCAGAAGCACTACGCCCAGCCGATCCCGGACTTCGTCGAGACGGTGACCATCTGGTCGGAGCACACGCGCTCGGACGGCGAGTACATCCTCTGCAACAACCTGCCGACGCTGGTCTGGCTGGCGCAGATCGCCGATCTAGAACTGCACGCCTGGATGTCGCGCGTCGACCCGGAGCCGGACGCCCACGGCCGCGGCCGCGACTTCGCCGGCTCGGAGGCGGCGATGGACGCCTCCGCCCTCAACTACCCCGATTTCATGATCTTCGACCTCGACCCCTACATCTACTCAGGGAACGAGGGCGACGGCGAGGAGCCGGAGTTCAACAAGCGGGGCTGGGAGAAGACGGTGGTGGTGGCGCTCAGCCTCAAAGACATGCTGGACCAGCTGCGGCTGTCGTCGTTCGTCAAGACGTCCGGCAAGACGGGCCTGCACGTCTACGTGCCCATCCTGCGCCACTACGACTTCGACGACGTGCGCGCCGCGACGCAGACCATCGGCCGCTTCCTGATGCAGCAGCAGCCGAAGGACGTGACGCTGGAGTGGGACACGTCAAAGCGCCGCGGCAAGGTCTTCTTCGACGCGAACCAGAACACGCGCGGCAAGACGCTGGCGGCGCAGTACTCGCTGCGACCGACGGCCTGGGCCGGCGTCTCGACACCCATCGCCTGGTCTGAGCTGGCGAAGCTCGACCCGACGAGCCTGAACCTGCGCACCGTGCCCGAGCGGCTGGCCCAGCGCGGCGACACCTGGTCGGACATCCTCAGCCGCAAGAACGACCTGGCGGCCCTCATCTCCGCCTGAGCCTGCCTGCCGGCAGCCGGGCGCCTAGCGACCGCAGAGAAATAGGCAAATAGTAGGATTCCTCTATAAACGCGGGGGATATCCCTGCAGATTATCTTAATAGAGAGTCATGGACGTTGAGACGCCCAACGAAGGGACCCGCGATCGCCTGCTAGTCGAGGTGATCCTCGCCGGCGGCCAGCTGGCCAGCGGCCACACGGAGCAGGTGGGAGAGCGCCGGCGGCTGGTGGATGTCCTCAACTCGCCGGAGGAGATCTTCGAGCTGGAGGCGGCGACGGTGGCGTCGACGCCGGGCGCGAAGCCTCGCGCCTTCCCGAAGCTCGCCATCGAGAAGCGCGCCATCCTGGCCGCGATCCCGAGGGAGACGGAGGAGCAGGCGCGGCGCCGCGTCGTGCTGGCGACGGTCGTCGGCCGCGTCGCGACGGTCCGCGCGCCGCTGACGCTCCTCGTCCCGCCCCTGACCATCGAAGGCGTAGCTCACGTCGCGCCCGGCGTCGGCAGGCTGCGCGCCGACCCGGAGATCTTCGCTCACTTCTTCTCGATGACCAACGCGACGATCCACTTCCCTGACGGCCCGACGCTGGAGGCGCTGCCGGTGGCGCTCGTGAACCGGGAGGCCGTCGCCGCCGTCAGCCTCATGGAGCGCGAGCCGGCGGCGGCAAAGCCAAGGCCGCCGGCCGCCTGGCCGGAGGATGAGGACGATCAGGTGCCGCTGCTGCGCGTGGTGCGGCCGCCCAGGCCGCCCATGAGCGCCTGAGCAAGGCGCCGGTGCGCCTGCCAGATCGGCTCCGGCAGGCCGGCGAACTGCGAGAGGTGCTCCTCCCGGCTCTCGACCTCGCGCGACCAGCGGACGAGGTCGACGCTGAGCAGCTGGTCGAGGTTGGCCGCGTCGATCGACAGCCCGTCCAGCCTGAGCTCTTCCTTGCGCGGCAGGACGCCGACCGGCGTCTGCCGGCCCTCGACGCGGCCTTCGGCGAAGTCGAGGAGCCAGAGCAGGGGGCGCAGATTCTCGCCGTAGCCGGGCCAGAGGTAACGACCGCCGGCGTCGCGCTGGAACCAGTTGACGTGGGCGAAGACCGGTGGCCGCTTCGCCCGGCCGATGAGGTTCAGCCAGCGCTGGACGTAGCGGCCCTCCGGGTAGGACATGAAGGGCCGCATGGACATGGGATCGTAGCGCAGGAGGCCATCCTTGCCCTCGGCGGCGAAGGTCGCCTCGGCGCCGAGGGTGAGGCCGTCGTAGACGCCCTCGGCGAGCGAGGTGAGGGCGCGGATGAGGGGCTCGCGGTCGCGGACGCGCCCGCCGAAGATGACGGCGTCGATGGGCACGCCCAGGGGGTTGTCCGCCTCCGGGCTCAGGTTGGGGACGTTGGCCAGCGCCGTCGTGAAGCGGCTGTTGGGGTGGGACCACTCGTCGCCGGCGGCGCCGGAGCGTCGGCGGCCAGCCGGGCGGTCGCTGATGAGCTCGCCGCGCCAGTCGCGCCAGCCGGCGACGTCTTCGGGCGGCTGCGGCGTGCGGCCCTCCCACCAGACTTCCTGCATGACCGCGTTATAGGCGACGTTTGTGAATAGCGTGCCGGTGCCGGCGCCGATGGCGGCCATGGCGTTGGCGTTGCTGCGCTCGTTCGTGTCCTTGGCGACGCCGAAGACGCCGTTCTCCGGGTTGAAGGCGTAGACGCGACCGTCGTCGTTCAGGTAGAGCCAGGCGATGTCGTCTCCCAGGTAGTGGACCTCGTAGCGGCCGGCGAGGGCCGGCGGCGGCATCATCATCGCCAGGTTTGTCTTGCCGGAGGCGCTGGGGAAACCGCCGCAGATGTGACGCGTGCGTCCCGTCTCTTTGTCGCGGATGCCGATGAGCATGAACTGCTCGGCGAGGAAGCGGCCGGAGGCCTGGCCGTCGTAGGAGGCCTGGCGCAGGCCGTGGGCGATCTTGCCCAGGAGGGCGTTGCCGCCGTAGGAGGAGCCGAAGTGGAGGATGAGGCGCTCGTCCGCGACGGTGACGAAGTAGCGCTTGTCGTCCGGCGTGCCCTGGCCGAGTCGTTCGAGGTCGCCGGTGACGTGGACGCCGCGCACGAAGTGGGAGGGGTCGGCCAGGCGGTCCAAGTGCTCGGCGCCGACGCGGGCCATGCGGATCATGTGGAGGACGACGACGCGGCTGTCGGTCAGCTCGACGCCGGCGGCCCAGGCGTCCAGGGGCGTGCCGGGCGGCGCCATGAGGTAGGGGATGACGTACATCGTCTTGCCCCGCGAGGCGCCGGCCATGAG
>DATBWN010000301.1:0-2417 GCA_036514755.1 Dehalococcoidia bacterium
ACCACCTCGACGTGCCTCGCGACAACGCGGCGAAACTCCGCGAGGCTTCGGTCGGCGAAGCGGTTGTGACGGCTCATCGCCAGGTCCGGGCAGTCGAGCTGGAGGAGGAAGCCGGCCTGGTGGATGGCGTTGAACTCGTCCCGCATGACGTTGGCGATGGCCTCGAGGTAGGCGTCGCTGCTCGGGTAGTAGTCGTTGGCCAGGAAGGTGGCGATGACGCCGGGCGAGGCAGCGGTCATGAAGGCCTCCTCGGCGGCGACGCCCGCCGAGGCCGCGCGGAGGTTGTCGATGTCGCGTTTGACGGCGGCGAAGTCCTTCCAGGCGATGGGGCCGTCGCAGGCCGGGCGCAGGATCGCCGCGCCGCCCGTGCCTCGGCGACGCTCGCTCCACTCCGGGAAGTCGCGCGCCTCGCCCTGGACGATGGTCATGCGGTTCTCGCCGCCGAAGCCGGTGCAGCGATCCTTGATGTAGGTCGCGTAGCCGGGCTTGCCCATCTCGCCGTCGTTGAGGACGTCGATGCCGGCCTCCGCCTGCCGGCGGACGGCGTCGGCGACGGCCTCTCGCACCCTCGCCTCGAAGGCGGCGCGGTCGGCCCGCTCGCCCGTCTCGGCCTGGCGGATCATCTCGACGAGCTCGGGCGGGCGCGGCAGGCTGCCGGTGTGGGTGGTGAGGATTCGGTTCGTGCTGCGCTTCATTGCTTTCTCTTCCTTCTGCTTCTGTCGGCCAGGCTGAAGCCTGGCCTTCAGAGACTCAATCCGATGCCGCAGGCTTTAGCCTGCGGTAGAGATAAGCCGCCACGCCAGCCTGAAGGCTGGGACATCTCTCATCCGGCTGCATGCCCCAGGCTTCAGCCTGGGGTGCCCGGCAACGCGCCGCCGGGCGTAGCGAGATTCTAGCTTGGCGGGGGCGCGAGCGCCTAGAGCGGGCGCCTTTGTGCCAGAATGGGCGTCGATGACGCTGGAGATCACAGTCCACGGCGGCAACCGCGAGATCGGCGGCAACAAGATCCTCGTCGCCACGGGCGACGGCGGCGTCTTCCTCGACTTCGGCAAGAGCTACCAGGCAGAGGACCGCTTCTTCGAGGAGCCGTGGAACCCCTACTTCCACGTCCCCAGCCTCCTCGGCATCGGTGCGCTGCCGGACATCCCCGGCCTCTACCGCCACGACCCCGGCGCCCACCGCTACGCCGTGCTCGTCACCCACCCTCATCTCGACCACGTGGGCTACGTGCCGATGCTGGCGCCGGGCACGCCCGTCATCACCGGCGTCGACACGAAGAACCTGCTGGACATCCGCCTCGAGTCGGGGCAGAGGAGCTGGGACACGGAGGTCTCGCATCTCGACTGGCGGCTGCTGCGCACCGGCGGCACCGTGGAGCTGCCGGAAGCCGACATCCGCGTCCGGCCGGTGCACGTCGACCACTCGGTGCCCGCGTCCTACGGCTTCGTCATCGAGGCGGGCGGCAGGCGCATCGCCTACACGGGCGACCTCCGCATGCACGGTGCCCGTCCCGACCTGAGCGACGACTTCCTGCGCGCGCTGGCCGAGAAACCCATCGACGTGCTCCTCTGCGAGGGCACGCGCGTGCGCCCGCCGGACGGCGACCCGGACGAGAAGTTCCTGGCCGACATGGCGAGCGTCTTCCGCACCCGCATGGGCGAGGAGGCGCCGCGCGCCGTGCCGGTGCCCTGCGCCTCGGAGAAGGACGTGCGCGACGCCCTGGAGGCGACGATGAAGGAGTCGCGCGGCCTCGTGCTCATCGAGGTCTCGCCCCTGGACGTGGACCGCATGCGCTCGATCTGGCAGGCGGCGGTCTCGGCGCGTCGACGAGTCGTGCTGCCCAGCCGCCAGGCTTTTCTCCTGCAGCAGGCGACGCTGCGGACCAGCATCGGCCAGCTGCCGCCGCTGTACGGCTCGGCGCTGCTCCTGTCGCAGCGGCGCAAGACGGCGAAGGACCGGGGGCCCGACGAGGCTGAGGACGCCGAGACCGAGAAGAAGGGACGGTCCGGCTGGGAGCAGCAGCTGGTGGACGACTGGCGCAGCAACGGCGGCGACGTCTACTGGGGGCTGGAGGGCCGCGCCGAGCTGCGCGCCTACGCCGAGCGCTACGTCGTCGTCTCACCGATGTGCGTCGGCGTGCTGCCGGAGCTGGCCTACCGCGCCGAGCCCTGCGCGCTCACCTTCGTCCTCTCGAAGAGCGAGGCGTTCACGGAGGAGATGCTCCTCTCCTTCGACCGGCTGCTGCACTGGCTGCGCCTCTTCGGCTGCGACGAGTACAAGGTGATCCACGTCTCCGGCCACGCCTCGCCGGAGGACCTGCAGCGCGTCGTCGCGGCCGCCAACCCCGGCGTCCTCGTGCCGGTGCACACGCGCTTCCCGGAGCTGATGACGCCCTGGCACGACCGCGTCATCGTGCC
>DATBWN010000302.1:0-3932 GCA_036514755.1 Dehalococcoidia bacterium
ACGTGGTACTTGGCGCCGTCGCGGCTGATGCCGAGGCGACGGGCGATCTGGTCGTTGGTGAGGCCTTCGCGTAGGAGGTCGAGCACCTCCCACTCGCGCGGCGTGAGGACGTCTGGGTAGGGCGGTCGCGGCATGACGTAACGAAGTTAGCAGGACGGAGAGGCGGTTACACTACCCTCCCTTCGTTGACAGGGCTGGTCGGATCATCGAGACTGATCCTCGGTTCGCTCGACCACGGGAGGTGGTGACTCGATGCGCAAGGACATGATGGAGATCATCGTCTGTCCCGTCTGCAAGGGGACCTTGACCCTCAGCGTAACGAAGGAAGACGGGGACGAGGTCAGCGAGGGCTCCCTTCACTGCGCCAAGTGCAACGAGACCTACCCGATCTCCGACTCGATACCCAACCTGCTGCCGCCCGACCTGCGCCGGGCGATGGAGGCCGGCAGCGCGACATGAGCCGCTCCCAGAACACCGGCCTGCTCTTGATGGTCGGCGCTGTGCTGGAGTTCCTCTTCTTCTTCTACGGCGTCGTCCGGCGCAGCTACGTCGCGCTGGCGCTGCCCGTCATGACGGCGATGACGGCGCTGGCGGCGCTGACCTTTTGGATGGGCTGGACGATGTACGCCATGGAGGACGAAGAGGAGGCGGCGCCGGTCAAGACGGCCGAGTAGTCCGCCAGCCCGCTTTCGTGGGGCCGCCTTCGGGCGGCCTTTTCATTCGCTTTCCTGTGCGTCATATCTCCCAGCCCGGCTCCGCTAGGCACACCAGGCCGTCCGCGCCCACTCGCTCCAGCACCCGCGCCAGCGGCTCCTTCGTCACGGGGTGGACGAGGTTCGGGTCGAGGTCGAGCAAGGGGCGCAATACGAAGGCGCGTTCTGCCAGGCGCGGGTGGGGCACGGCGAGCTCCGGGTCGTCGATGACCTGGTCGTCGTAGAGGGCGATGTCGAGGTCGATAGGGCGGGGCGCCCAGCGCGCCGCCGGGCGGCGGCCGATGAGGCGCTCGATGCGCTTCAGGTGGCGCAGGAGGAGGAGGGGCTCCAGCCCGGTGACGACGCGGCAGGCGGCATTGAGGTAGGCCGGCGGCGGCGCTGGCGGCTGCGGCGGCGACTCGTACAGGGCCGACACGGCCTCGACACGGACGAGAGGCGGCAGCATGCGCAGGGCGAGGGCGAGGTTCGCCCGCCGGTTACCCAGGTTGGCGCCGAGGGCCAGGTAGACGCTCGCCATCAGCCTCTCGCCCGGCAGATCGCGTCCGTCATGCGGGCCACCTGCGCCATCTCCGCCACGTCGTGCACGCGGACGATGTCGGCGCCGTTGGCGATGGCGATGGCGACCGTGGCGGCCGTGCCCCAGACGCGCTCGCCCTCCGGCAGGCCGAGGACGGCGCCGATGGTCGACTTGCGCGACGTGCCGATGAGGATGGGCAGGCCTAGGGCGCGCAGCTCGCCCAGGCGGCGCAGCATCTCCAGGTTCTGCTCCAACGTCCAGCCGAAGCCGAAGCCGGGGTCGACGATGAGCTGTTCGCGTGGTAGGCCGGCCTCGCGGGCGATGGCGAGGCTCGCCTCCAGGCCGGCGCGGACGTCACCGATGACGTCCTGGAACTCGCGGCCGCGCTGGTTGTGCATGATCACGGCCGGCACGCCGCGTTCGGCGGCGAGGCGCGCGACCTGCGGGTCGTGGCGGAAGCCCCAGATGTCGTTGACTAGGTGGGCGCCGGCGTCCAGCGCCGCCGCCGCCACCGGCATGCGATAGGCGTCGACGCTCACGGGGAGTTCGACGGCCGCGACGACGGCGCGCACGGCCGGCAGGACGCGCTCGATCTCCGCCTCGACGCTCAGCTCCTCGAAGCCGGGGCGCGTCGACTGGCCGCCGACGTCGATGATGTCGGCGCCTTCCGCCGCGAAGCGCCTCGCCTGGGCGACGGCGGCCTCGGCGTTCGCAAGCCCGTCGCCGGAGAACGACTCCGGCGAGACGTTGACGATGCCCATGACGTAGGTGCGCTTACCCCACTCGAAGCGGCGGCCGCGGACGGTGAGGCTGGGCGCGGCGTAGGCGGTCATGCAGCTACGCTAAGGGCAAACGGGCAAACGGGCAAACGGGCAAACGGGCAAACGGGCCGGGCAGCGCGGCATGCGCATGTCTCCCGACAGGCTCAGGAGAGCCGATGAAGCGCTCGCTCGACCTGACGGTGGCTGTAGCTGGGTCGGGCGAGGTGCAGCGCCTCGTGACGCACCGTCTCGGCGACGTCGGGCCAGCTGCGGCCGTGCGTGCGGATGTAGACGACGCCGATGTGACGGTGGCGCAGGTGGCAGACGGTGGCCATGCCCAGCTTGCCGCGTGTGCCGCGGCGCGCCGTGGGCGAGGCGAGGCGGGCGGCGTAGGCGGGACAGCCGCTGCGCGCCATCGCGCGGCGCCAGCCGGCATCGCTGAAGCAGAGGACGTAAGGGAGGTCGGCGCGGCCGAGGCGGGCCAACTCCGAGGCCAGCAGCTCGGCGGCAAGGCGGCGCTTGTTGAGGTTCCGTCTCGTCGTGGCCATCGTCCGGAGCTAGTATAGGGGGCGTCGGAAAGCGAGTGAGAGCTTCGGTCGGTGACCATCAGCGCCGCTCATCATTCGAACAGCTCTCGAGCGAGGACAAAAAGGGAGGGAACTAATGGACGAAGCAGCGAAGAAGACGGCGCTGCGCATGATCCCCTACGGGCTCTTCGTCGTCGGCACGAGGGACGGCGACAAGCTGACCGCCGCCGCGATTAACTGGCTGACGCAGGCGTCTTTCCAGCCGCCGCTCGTCGCCATGGGCGCTAAGGCGGGCACTTCCTCGACGCAGATGATCGAGAGCAGCGGCCTCTTCTGCGTCAACGTGCTCGAGGCCGGCCAGACGGGGCTGGCGAGCAAGTTCTTCGCCCACGTCGAGCCGACGGGCAACAGGTTCGGCGACGTCGAGTTCGGCCTCAGCCCCAACGGCTGCCCGGTGCTCAAGGACGCGCTCGCCTACTTCGAGTGCCGCGTGCGCGACAAGGTGGCGCTGGGCGACCACACCATCTTCGTCGGCGAGGTCGTGGAGGCGGGCCTGCAGCGCGAAGGCGAGCCGCTAACGCTCGCGGAAACGGGGTTCAAGTACGGCGGCTGATCTGTCTGTCCTCGCACGGATGGCAGGGTGGCGGTTGAGACCTCGGTGGGGACCAGCCGACGGAGCGTAGCGGGTGATCATCGCCTCCCGCGCTAACGAGCGCGTCAAGCAGGTCCGCGCCCTGCGTAACAAGCGCGAGCGCGACCGGACGGGCACGTTCTTCGCCGAGGGGCGGCGAGTGCTGCAGGCGGCGCTCGACACGGGCGCCGCCATCGAGCAAGCGGTCGTCGCGCCGGAGCGCCTGGACGAGGCCGACCGGGCGCTGGTCGAGGAGCTGCGGCGGCGTCGCGTGCCGCTGCTGGAGGTCACCGGCGCCGTCTTCGACAGCCTCTCGTTTCGCGAGGAGGCGCAGTCGCTGGGCGCCGTCGTGCGCCAGCGCTGGGAGTCGCTGGCAGACGTCAGGGAGACGCGGCGCTGCTGGGTGGCGCTGCCGGAAGTGCAGCACCCCGGCAACCTGGGGACGATCATCCGCACCTGCGACGCCGTCGGCGGCGACGGCGTCATCCTCGTCGGCCGGACGACGGACCCCTATCACCCCATAGCGGTGCGCGGCACCCTCGGCGCCATCTTCAGCCAACGCATCGTCCAGGCGAGCGAGGCCGAGCTGGCGCGCTGGCTGCCGAAGAGCGGTTGTGTGGTCGTCGGCACATCGCCGGCGGGCGACCGGGACTACCGGGAGGTCGACTACGCCTCGAAGCCTGTCGTCCTCCTCATGGGCAGCGAGCGCGTTGGGCTGTCGGCGGAGCAGACGGCGCTGTGCGACGCGCTGGTGCGCATCCCGATGGCGGGGTACGTGGAGTC
>DATBWN010000303.1:0-6634 GCA_036514755.1 Dehalococcoidia bacterium
CCGCTGATGTCCAGGCCGGGCAGGATGTCGCCCTTGTCGACACTCATGACGCCCATCGTCGTCGAGCAGGCGATGAGCTGGACGCCGCTCTGGCGGCAGATGCTGATCATCTCTTCGACCGTTGGCATGTTCGCCTTCTTCATCCAGCTCTTCATCATCTTCGTCGCCATGGCGGTCATGCCGGGTATGGCGCCGACGAGGTTGGGCACGGGCACGGGCATCGCAGGGTTGCCGAGGGGCGCGACCTGGAGGTGCTTGTTGCGCTTGGCGTTGATGACGTCGAGCCCGTAGAAGGTGAAGAAGATCGCCACCTCCCAGCCGAGGGCGGCGCCGGCGGAGGCGAGGATGAGAGGCGGGTAGGCCATGTCCAGCGTGCCCTTGGAGGCGACGATGGCGAGGCGGCGACGGCGCTTCTCCGGCCGCGGTGCGGCCTTCGCTTCGACTTGGGCCTTCATTTGGGCTTCGATTAGCTCGGCGAAGCGGGCGGAGACGGCCGCGTTGATCCTGGCCTCGACCTCCGGGCTGAGCTGGATCTCGGTGGTCATGGCGCTTTGCGGAAGAGGTACTCGAAAACGCCGTCGGCCGTCGCGGACTCGATGAGCTCGTGGCCGGTGTTGCGGGCGAAGGCCGGCATGTCGTGCAGGCTGGCGGGGTCGGTGGCGAGGACCTTGATCACCTGGCCGGCGCCGATCTTGTCGATCGCCTCGCGCAGACGGATGACAGGCATCGGGCAGAACGTGCCACGGCAGTCAAGGACGTGATCGGGTGCGGTTGCGGTTGCCAATGCTACCTCCTCTGAGAGGGCTCCAGTTTGAGAAACTCTCTCAACATTGTCAAGAATATGGTAGCAGAGGCGGGCTTTCGGTCTAGCGGGGCGTTTCCAGGATATCGATGCTGCCCTGGCTGCCAACCGCCGCCTGCCAGCGCCAGCCGTTCGCGGGGTCGCGCCAGAAGATGTCGACCCAGGTGTTGGTGAGGAGGCCGCGGTCCTCGCAGGTGTAGACGCGGCCCGTGGGGTCGCCCTGGATGACGAACTTCGTGCCGGCGGCCATGTCCCAGCTGCAGGCGGCGGCGCCCTCGTAGACGCGGCGGCCGCTGGCCATCTTGCCGCAGAAGCCCTGGCCCAGGCAGTCGTAGAAGGTGATTCTGACGCCCTCGACGCGGCCCTTCGAAAGGCGCCGGACGCTGTCTTCGCGGCGCGTGACCGCAGCTTCGGCGGTCGCTAGCGTCTGCTCGAGCGCGGGCGCGTGGCCGACGGCGACCGCGGCGGGCAGCGCCGACGTCTCGGCGAAAGCGCTGGACGCCTCCGCCATGAAGGGCCTGAGGGCGCCCTGGGCATAGAGGACGGCGAGAAAGGAGACGATGACGGCGAGGCCGCCGGCCATCGCCGCGACGCCGATGTCTGCCTCGCTCGAAAAGGGAAGACGCAGGCGTCCGCTGAGCGATGCGAGCCGGCTTCGCACCGCCGCGAGGCGCTTCTCTCCACCGCGGCGGCGGCCAGCCGTTCCGATTCTGTTCATAAAGAGAGACCAGTCGCGGGCGGCTGGCCTCCTATGCTTTTCGGCTCTTGGGTGGCCGTCTTTAGCGCCGGGGCATGCAGGCCGCTTCCGCCGAGGCTTAAGATGAGGCGATGGAGTGGTGGCAGGCGGCGGCGGCCGCGCGCGCCTTGGGCGAGGTGCCCTCTGTGCCCGACTTGACGCACGACTCGCGTCAGTTGGCGCCCGGCATGGCGTTCGCAGCCGTGCCGGGGTTCCGCGTCGACGGGCACGACTACGTGGAGGCGGCCCTCGCGGCCGGCGCGAGCGCGCTCGTCGTGCAGGCGGACCGGGAAGAGAAGTGGGCGCGCCTCCGCGGCCGCGTGCCGCTGGTTGTCGTCGGCGACGTGCGGTCGGCGCTGGGGCCGATGGCCGCGGCCGTGCACGGCGACCCCTCGGCAAAGCTGCGTCTGGTCGGCGTGACGGGCACGGACGGCAAGACGACGACGACGCACCTGGTGGCGCACGTGCTGGACGCCTGCGGCCTGGGCTGCGGCTACCTGAGCAGCGTCGGCTTCGACGCCGGCGGCGGCTTCGAGCTGAACGCCAGCCACATGACGACGCTGGAGGGCACGGTCGTGCAGCGCCTGCTGGCGCGGGCGGTCGCGGCGGGACGGCGCTCGATGGCGGTCGAGGCGTCGTCGGAGGGGCTGGCGCTGCAGCGGCTGGCGGGCTGTCGCTTCGACCTGGCGGTCTTCACCAACCTGACGCGCGACCACCTGGACTTCCACGGGACGATGGAGCGCTACCTGGCGGCCAAAGGAATCCTCTTCGAGATGCTGGACGACTCGTCGACGAAGGCGTTCCCCAGGGCAGCGGTGCTCAACGCCGACGACGACGCGTCCGCGTACCTGCGGGACCGCTCGCAGGCGCGGCCGATCACCTATGGCCTGGGCGAGGGCGCCGACGTGCGCGCCGAAGACGTGGCGGCGGCGGGCTTCGGGCTGCGCTTCCGCGTGCGGGCCCACGGCGGCGAGGCGAACGCCGCCGTCCCCCTCATGGGGCGGTTCAACGTCTACAACTCGCTGGCGGCCGTCGCCGCGGCGCTGAGCCAGGGCGTGTCGCTGCGCGACGCCGTCGGGGCGTTGGCAAGCTTCGCCGGCGTGCCGGGGCGCCTGGAGCGCATCGACTGCGGCCAGCCGTTCCAGGTGTTCATCGACATCGCCTCGACGCCAGCGGCGCTGGCGCACGTCCTCGAGGCGTTGCGGCCGGCGACGAAGGGCAGGCTGTGGGTCGTCTTCGGCGCGGCGGGCGGCCGCGACCCGGCGCGGCGCGGCGGCATGGGGCGCGCGGCGGGCCGCTTGGCCGACCGCGCTGTCCTCACGAACGAGGACCCGCGCGACGAGGACCCGGACGCCATCATCGAGGCGATCGCGGCCGGGCTGAGGGAGACGGGGCGCGTCGAGGGGCGCGACTTCGTCCGCGTGCCGGAGCGACGGCAGGCCATCGCCCACGCCATCGCCGGCGCGGCGCCGGGCGACACGCTGCTCCTGGCCGGCAAGGCGACGGAGACGACGATGATCTTCGGCGAGCGCGCCGAACCCTGGGACGAGCGAGCGGTGGCGCGGGAGCTGCTGGCGCGGCGGCCCTAGAGCGCATGCGGCTGCGTCCGGCAGACCTGGTCGACCTGGTCAAGCGGCTCTACGGGCGGGTCAGGGAGGATGACGTGGTGGGGGCGGCGGCGGAGCTGGCCTTCCGCTTCTTCCTCGCCCTCTTCCCGTTCCTGATCTTCCTGGCGGCGCTGGGCGGGTTCACGGCCGACGTCCTGGACATCCGCAACCCGACGCAGGAGATCATGGACGAGCTGGGCCGCTCGCTGCCGGAGGACGTCGAGAGCGTGCTGCGCAAGCAGCTGGACGCCGTCATCGGCTCGCGCGACGCCGGCCTCGTCTCCTTCGGCATCGTGGCGACGCTTTTCGCGGCGGCCAGCGGCGTCGGCACGGTGATGAAGGAGACGAACCGCGCCTACGGCGTGCGCGAGACGCGGCCGCTGCTGCTGCGCTGGGCGTTGGCGCTGGCGCTGACCGTCTTCGGCGGCGTGCTGCTCGTCGCCGCGTTCGTCGTCTTCGTCGTTGGCCAGGTCGCCGGCGTACGCATCGCCGAGGAGCTGGGGATGGGCGACGCGGCGGCGCGGCTCTTCGCCTTCGCGCGCTGGCCGGCGGTGAGCGTCGTCGCCCTGACAGCGACGTCGGTGCTCTTCTGGGCCTGCCCGAACGTGCGGCAGCCGTTCCGCTGGGCGACGCCGGGCGGCGCCCTGTTCACGCTCGGCTGGCTGCTGGCGAGCTGGCTCTTCGCCCTCTACGTGGCGCGCTTCGGGTCGTACAACGAGACCTACGGCACCCTGGCGGGCGTCGTCCTCGTACTGCTCTGGTTCTACATCAGCGGCCTGCTGCTCCTCCTGGGCGCGCAGCTCAACGCTCTGCTCGACCGCCTGCGCGAGGAGGCGCAGGCAGCCAGCGAGGCGGCGTAGCGCCTGCTTGCCGGGAGGCAAGCCCGCGGTTTGGCCTGCGTGGCGCCCGGCAGTAAGATCGATGCGGCCTTGACTGACATCGACGGGCGCTACGACTCCCCATCTCTCGCCGAAGGCCTGGACACGCTGGCGCAGCCGCGGGGCGGTCGCGGCTACTTCTTCCTCATGGTTACGGTGGCGCTCGTCAGCATGGTTGCGCCGCTGAACTCGACGATGATCGCCGTGGCGCTGCCCGACATCCGCGAGGACCTCGACGTCAGCCGCGGCGAGGTCGCCTGGCTCGTGTCGCTGTACCTCATCGCCATGGCGGCGTCGCAGCCGCTGGGCGGGCGCCTGGGCGACCAGATGGGGCGGGTGAAGACGCTGCGCCTGGGCCTCATCGTCTTCTTTCTCTGCTCGCTGGCGGCGGCGGTGACCACGAGCTTCGAGACGCTGGTCGTCTTCCGCACCGGCCAGGCGCTGGTGGGCGCGGCCGTGATACCCAACGGCCTGGCGATGCTGCGCGACTCGATCCCGACGCGGCGCCTGGGCGTCGCAATGGGCGGCGTCGGCTCGATGTCCGGGCTGGCAGCCGCCATGGGGCCGCTGCTGGGCGCCGGCCTCATCGAGCTGGGGAACTGGCGCTGGCTCTTTCTCGCCAACCTGCCGCTGGTCGGCCTGGCCCTCGCGAGCCTGATGCTGCTGACCTACCAGCAGGCGCCATCAACGCAGCGGCTGAAGCTGGACCTCACCGGCGGGCTCTCGCTGGCCGCGCTGCTGGTGCTGCTGACCTATCTCATCAACCCGGGGACGGCACGCAGCAGCGGCGCCACGCTGCTGGCCGTGCCGGGCCTCCTCGGCCTGGGGCTGCTGTTCGTCTGGCGACAGGCGCGCAGCGAGCTGCCGGTGGCGGAGTGGCGCCTGTTCCGCATCCGCACGTTCGCGGCGTCGACGGCCACGCTGCTCCTGACGAACCTCGGCATGTACACGACGGCGCTGACCATCCCGTTCTTCGTCGAGGAGGTGCAGGGCCACAGCACGAGCACGGTGGGGGCGCTGCTGGCGGGCGAGACGATCTTCATGGCGCTGCTCGGGCCGGTGGCCGGCCGGCTGTCCGATATGTACGGCCGGCGCCTGCCGGCGACGATCGGCGGCGGGCTGCAGTGCGCCGGCGCCCTGCTGCTGGTTCTGGGCCTCTCGGAGGGGGCGTCTTACGCCTTCCTGGCGCTCTGCCTCGGGCTTCAGGGAGCGGGCTTCAGCTTAGTGATGGGGCCGGCGACGACAGCCTCCGTGGAGGCGGCGCCGCCCGAGCGCGCCGGCGCGGCTGCGGGCACGAACTCGATGATGCGCTACTTCGGCAGCATCGTCGGCATCGCCCTCCTGGGCGGCATACTGAGGCGGGAAGGCGACGCAACGCCGGAGATCGAAAGCTTTCGCCTGGGCTTCGCCGTGCTGCTCGTTGCCGGCGTCCTGGCGACGCTGGCGGCGATGATGATGCACCGCTTCGTCGGCGAAACGCGCTCGACGCGGACGCCTGCGGTCGCGGAGCCGGCCAGTGCGCCGGAGGCGGCGACTGAGGCATGACGAGACGACGAAGCCCGCGTCCGAGCAGCGAGCGGCCGGGCAACGACCTGCGCGGCACCATCAAGCGGCTGGCGCGCAAGGACCTGCGCACGACGGCGGCCTTCGCCTTCGGCGTCGGCGTGCTGCTGCACGCCGGCGTGGCCTTCGCCGTGCTGGGCGGCGGTCCGTCGGGCGGCGAAGGGCAGGTCCAGGCGCCGGCGGCGCCCGTCGCGACGGCGACGCCGGCGCGGCTGCCGGACCGGCGCAACTGCGAGGAGATGCGAGGCACCGCCTACCGCTCGCAGGGCGAGCAGGAGTGGTTCCGGGCGAACTGCATCACGCCGGCGCCGCCCTAGCCCGCCCTGCCGAGCCAGAGCCTTGTTGCTAGCGGGCGCCTGAGCGATACTCTCGCCGCGAGCTCAGGGCAGCTGGAGGCTGGAAGATGGCGATGTTCGTCCTCGTGCACGGGGCGTGGAGCGGGTCGTACCGCTGGCGCAAGATCCGGCCGTTGCTCTGGTCGAAGGGGCACGAGGTGTACACGCCCAGCCTGACGGGACTGGGGGAGCGGCGGCACCTGGCCGGGCCCCACGTCCACCTGAGCACGCACATCGAGGACGTGGCCAACGTCTTCTTCTACGAGGATCTGAGCGGCGTCGTGCTCCTGGGGCACAGCTACGGCGGGATGGTGGTTACCGGCGTCGCCGACCGCCTGCCGGAGCGAATCGCTCACCTCGTCTACCTGGACGCCTTCCTGCCCAACGACGGCGACTCGCTGTACTCGCTGGGCGGCGGCCGGGTGCCGCAGACGGAAGACCCTTCGACAGGCTCAGGGCAGGGCTGGCAGGTGCCGCCGATCCAGCGCCGGTTCGCGACGCCGGAGGAGCAGGCGTGGAACGAGGCGCGGCGGGGGCCGCAGTCGCGCGCCTGCTTTGAGGAGGCGGTGCGGCTCTCGGTGCCGCTGGAGGAGCGGCCGTTCACGCGCACCTACATCAAGGCGACGGGCGACCCGCGGCCGGCGGATGGCCGGCGCAGCGGGTTCTGGGAGGCGGCGGACCGGACGCGCAACGACCCGCGCTGGCGCTATCGC
>DATBWN010000304.1:0-2733 GCA_036514755.1 Dehalococcoidia bacterium
GGCGCCCCGATCCTGAGCGGCGGCCCGTCCAGGTAGTCGAAGGCCTCCTCAGTGATCTGCGCCGCGATCTCGGCGCCGACGCCGCAGAAGCGCACCGCCTCGTGCACGACGAGGGCGCGGTGCGTCTTCTTCACCGACTCGACGATGCTCTCCATGTCCAGCGGCACGAGCGTACGCGGGTCGACGATCTCCGCCTCGATGCCCTGCTCGGCCAGTCGGCCGGCAGCCGCGAGCGCCTCTTGCACCATGTAGGACGTCGCGACGATGGTCAGGTCCTTGCCTTCGCGCACCACCTTCGCCTTGCCGATGGGCACGTCATAGTCGCCCTCCGGCACCTCGCCGCGAAGGCGGCCGAGGCGCTTGTGCTGGATGAAGAAGACGGGGTTGTCCTCGCGGATCGCCGCCTTCATCAGCGCCTTCGCGTCGTAGGGCGTGCTGGGCGAGACGACCTTGAGGCCGGGGATGTGGCAGAGGAGCACCTCCAGGCTCTGAGAGTGCTGCGCGGCCGAGCTGGTGCCGGCGCCGGCGTTGGTCAGCACGGTGAGGGGCAGCATCGCCTTGCCGCCGAACATGTACTTCATCTTCGCCATCTGGTTGAGGATCTGGTCGAAGCAGACGCCGATGAAGTCCATGAACATGATCGTGACGACGGGCCGCAGGCCGCGCGCCGCCGCGCCGATGGCGAGGCCGATGATGCCGGACTCGGCGATGGGCGTGTCCATGATCCGCTCCTGGCCGTATTTGGAGTAGATGCCCTGCGTCGCGCCGAAGACGTCGCCGCGCTCGGCGATGTCGATGCCGGCCATGAAGACGGCCGGGTCGCGCGCCATCTCTTCGTGCAGGGCCTGGTTGATCGCTTCGAGGTAGGTTATCTCAGGCATGGTCGCTCCGTCTTCCTAGCTCCGACGCGTCCGACCCTCACCCCGACCCTCTCCCTACCAGGGAGAGGGAGTTGATTGCCGTTCCCTCTCCCTCCAGGAGAGGCCTAGGGTGAGGGTGAAACGCTGCGTCACTCCGTGTACACGTCTTTCAGGAGGTCTGTCGCCGGGTCCGGGAAGGGGCTCTCCTCCGCGAACCTCACGGCCTCGTCGATCTCCCGCCGCACCTCCTCGACGACGCGCTCTGCGCTCTCGGCGGTGAGGATGCTGCGCTCCGCCAGCATCGCGCGGAAGATGCCCAGCGGGTCGCGCGCCCGCCAGTAGTCGAGCTCCTCCTTGGGACGGCCGTCCGACTCGACCTTGCCGATGTGGCTGTAGAAGCGGTAGGTGTCGCACTCGATGAGGCCGGGGCCGCCGCCTTCGCGCGCCCGCTCGACGGCCTCGCGCGCCGCCTCGTACACGGCGAGAGCGTCCTGACCGTCGACGCGCACCCCCGGCATGCCGTAAGAGGCGGCGCGGACGTAGAGCTCGCTGATTGGCGCCTGCGCTTCCTGGCGGCTGAACTCGCCCCAGTGGTTATTCTCGACGACGGTGATCAGCGGCAGCCGGTACAGCCCGGCGAAGTTCATCGCCTCGTGCCAGGCGCCCTCGTTCGTGGCGCCGTCGCCGCAGAAGAGGACGCAGACGCTGCCGTCGCGCTTGTACTTGGCGGCGAAGGCGGCGCCCATGGCGATGGGCGCCCCGCCGGCGACGATGCCGTTGGCGCCCAGGATGCCCAAATCGAGGTCAGCGATGTGCATCGAGCCGCCCTTGCCGTGGCAGTAGCCGGTGGCGCGGCCGTACAGCTCGGCGAACATGCGCCGCACGTCGCCGCCCTTGGCGATGCAGTGGCCGTGGCCGCGGTGCGTGCTGGTGATGCAGTCGGCCGGCATCAGGGTGGCGCAGACACCGGCGGCGACCGCCTCCTCGCCGACGTAGAGGTGGACGGCGCCGGGGATCTTCGCCTGCTCCGCGAGGCGGCCGGCCGCCTCCTCGAACTCGCGGATCTTCACCATCGTGCGGAAGATGTGGAGCAGGGTCTCGGGGTCTACATCCGTCACCGTGTCCCCCTGTCTCGCTGGTTCATACTCGCGGGGCCCAGACAAGCTTGCCACCGGCCGCCGCCTAAGACAACGGCGCGCCGGCCCCGTTAGTCGAGGCCGCCGGGGAACAGCTCGTCGATGTCCAGGGCCTTCGGCAGGATGTGCTGCTCCACCGAGAGCTGCATCAGCTTCGCCAGCGTCTTGCGCGTCGCGCTCATGCCCATGGGCATCGGGTCGTTCAGGAGGTCGTCCGCCGGCGGCGCGTCCGGCGTACGGCGGCGCCACTCAGCCTTCGACTCCTTCATCGCGTCGTAGACGGCGCGCGCCAGCCACGGATGTTCTTCTAGCAGCGCCGTCTTGACGACTACCGTGTGGTCGACGGGCGTGATGCCGGCGCGCCGGAAGGCATCGGCGGCGCGGGCCTGGACGTCGGCGAAGGCCGGCTTCACGTCCGGCGAGTCGGCGCGCACCATGATCGCCGCCTCGATCTCGCCCGCCGCCAGCATCTTGCCGAGGTCGGCGCCGACGCGCCGGTCGACGTTGGCGGGCGTGTCTTTGTGGTACTGCTCGACATGCTCCTCGTCGTTGACTACCCACGTCACCTTCTCCAGGTCGACGCCGGCATGCTCCTGCAGGACGCTGCGCGCCCAGGTGCCCGGCGTCAGCGTGTAGGAGCGCACCGCCACCCGGCGCCCCTCGAGGTCCTTCGGCGTCTCGACGCCGGACCTCGTGTTGACGGTGAAGGCCCCGGGCCGCCCGACGAGGTTCGAGAG
>DATBWN010000305.1:0-4622 GCA_036514755.1 Dehalococcoidia bacterium
AGTGGGTTGACAGATGGTCAGAAACGGTGCGAATATTGGCCCAGATTACTGCAGCATTACATCTGCAGCGATCTACCTGTGCCGTAAGGATGCGGCGGGTCAGAGCTCAAGGAGGAGCAAATGGCCGAAATGGGATGGGGCAACTAAGAGCCCCGAACTAGAAAGGCCTCTCGCGCGAGAGGCCTTTCGATTTTCGAACTACGCCGCGCTGGGCAGGCTCGTGAGCCGCAGCAGCTCTTCGTGTTCCTTTACCCACGTGTCGTAGATGTCGAGGAAGGCCTCCACCACCGTCGGGTCGAACTGGCTGCCCCGGTAGCGCAGGATCTCGTCCAGCGCCTCCTGCGTCGATAGCGCCTTACGGTAAGGCCGGTCCGACGTCATCGAGTCGAACGTGTCCACGACCATGAAGATGCGCGCCCCGAGGGGGATCTCCTCTTCGCGCAGGCCTCGCGGATAGCCCTGGCCGTCCCAGCGCTCGTGGTGGGCCAGGATCAGCTCGGCGGCGCCCTGGAGGAACTTCACCTGGCGCAGCATGTTGTAGCCGATCTCCGGGTGCAGTCGCATCTTCGACCACTCCTCCGGCGTCAGCTTGGCCGGCTTGCGGAGGATCGCGTCCGTCACGCCGATCTTGCCCACGTCGTGCAGGAGGGAGCCGCGCTGCATGTCCGCCCACACCTGCGTCCCATCCCTGACGCCCATCGCCTGCGCGATCTCCATCATGTAATGGGAGACGCGGATGGAGTGGCCCTTCGTCTCCTGGTCGCGGGCGTCCAGGGCGTTGACCAGGGCCTCCAGCGTGTCGTCGTAGCTCTCGCGCAGATCCGTGCTGACGCGCAGCACCTCGATGTTCGCCCGCTGCAGCGCCTCGTTCTGTCGCTGCAGCTTCTCTACGTTCTCCTTCGTCTTGTCGACGTACTGCTTCATCGCCAGGCGCATCATGAAGGCAGGTGTCAAGAACGCGAGAATGCCGACGACTCCCAAAGTCATGTGGGCCAACGCCAACGCTAGCCCGATGAACCCGAAGGCGATGTAATGGGGAGCGATCCAGCGGTGCTTCGCCCAAACCACCCTCACCGGCTGTCCAGTGAAGAAGCTGCCGGCCGTGCTGAGCAACACGGCGTTGGTTGCGAAGCTGATAATGGCCGCGAGAAAGACCGCGGGAATCATTTCCCACGTGAGCGCCTGCGGGTTCACGTCCGAAAGGAGAGAGTATACGCCAGCCCCAGCGCTGTAGACGATGATGAACATCGCGCTGTTGGTGACCACCCTGTAGTCCAGCCGTCTTCGGCCCGCCGCCCCCGCTATCGCCTCAATCGGCGCTGCTATTGCCACGCCGGGCAGCCCGAAGAGGATCATGATCGCCGTGATCAGGACGAATCCGACGGAGATGTAGCTATCTCCATATACCTGAATGGGCATCATTTCCGCGACCACGTTGAGGGCGATGAGGAGCAGAAGCACCTCTATCGGGCCGTCAAGGTGGGGCACGTTGAGGATCAAGAGGAGAGAGGCAACGAGTATCTCCGCGCCGAAGAAGGCGTAGAGAGTCCAGCGGCGGGCGCGCCCCGGCGCTGCGCCAGCGTCTTGCTCGGGCGCGTGCTGACTCCTGACGGGCGTGTTGCGACGCTGCATTCTTGAGGCCATTCCTTGCCTTCGCAGATTGAGGTCTCCCTTTAGTATCGACATATGTCTCTCACGCCTGAACGCCGGCTAGGCCGCGGCCTCCAGCTCGTGCTTCAGGCGCTTGTGCAGGCTGCTGAGGATGCGCTTGTGCAGCTGGCACACGCGCGACTCCGAAAGGTTCATCAGCCGGCCGATCTCATGGAACGGCAGCGAGCGCCCGTAGCGCAGCTGGACGATCTTCTGGTCGCGAGCCGATAGCGAGCTCAGCGCGGTGCCCAGGAGCTGCATCGCCGCCTTGCGGTCGGTCCAGGCCGCCGGGTCCGCCAGCTCGTCCGTATCCGGCGCCTCCCACGGCGTCGAGCCGCCTTCAGGCGTCGTTTCTCCCATCATCCGCTCTAGCGAGACGACGCGCGAACCGCTGTGACCGACGATGGTCCGCACCTGATCGATAGGCATCTTCAGCTTCAGGGCCAGCTCCTTCAGCGTCGGCCAGCGGCCGAGCATCGTCGCCAGCTCCAGGTTGGCCCGCTCCACCTCGCGAGCGCTCTTGCGCAGCGAGCGGGGCAGGATGTCCATGCGCCGGATCGCGTCCAGGATCGAGCCGCGGATGCGGCGGATGGCGAAGCTGGCGAAGGTGGTGCCCCGCTCCGGGTCGTAGTTGTCCACCGCCTGGATCAGCCCCTCGATGCCGTACGCCAGCGCGTCCTCGCGGTCGATGGGGCTGGAGCCCGACTCGTCCGACATCTTGCCAACGACGAAGGCCACGAGAGGTAGGTTTTGGACGATCATCTGCTCGCGCGTGCCGTTCACTTTCTCCCCGCCCTTCGGCAGCGCGAGGAGCAGGCGCGAGCATCAGGGGCGGCAGGCTTGCCTGCCGGACGGGCAGGCACGAGTCCTTCAGTTCCCTGGCCCCAAAGCCAGCACGCCAGGCCCATCTCGGGGGGCCTGACTACCTGTCTCGCGTCCCTGCCGTTGTCGATCGGCCGTCATGGCCGTCTTAGCTTCCTAACGATGCAGCTGCCGAAAACGTTACAACCTGCATCAGGGCCAGTCGGCCCATTTCGCGGGCGCAACGCCCTCCCGATCGTCTTCGGGCGCAGCGCCGGATGCCGTCGCGCGCCTAGCTCCATCACGCGAACGTGCGGCGCCGATTCGCCGCGCCGCGTAAAATCGTGGCGATGAGCACGGGGTCGAAGGGCCGCTACTCGCGCCTGATCTTCATCATGATCGACGGCGCCACCTACGACGTCCTCAGCGAGCTCATCGCCGCCGGCGACCTGCCCGCGCTCGCTGCCCTCGCCGAGGCCGGCGGCGGCGTCAAGAAGGCCGTTACCTGCTTCCCCTCGACCACGGGCCCCGCCTACATCCCTTACTTCATGGGCCTCTTTCCCGGCACGGCCAACGTCCCCGGCTATCGCTGGCTCTCCCGCGCCAACTACGAGTCGTCCCGCTGGAGCCGTCCCGGCCTCGCCAGCTACAGCGGCCGCGAGGCGATGAGCTTCGACGCCGACCTGCCGGACCGCCCCACCTGGTTCGACTACTTCGGCTCCTCGCGCAACATCCTCAACCTTCTCACCAAGGGCAGCGACCCCAGGGACAACCTCACGCGCCGAATCAAGCCCCTCGTCTACGCAATCGGGCACTACCTGCACGCCTGGCGCCTGGCCGACGCCGTCGCCGCCCGCGCCCTCGTCCGCGCCGCCAAAGAGGCGCCCGAGTTCATCGCCTGCGCCTTCAACGGCGTCGACGGCCACTCCCACGAGCGCGACCCGCGCGCGCCCAAGGTCATCCACTCCTACCGCACAATCGACCGCGCCGTAGCCGAGGCGCGGGCCGTCCTGCGGCAGAGCGGCAAGGACGAGGACACGCTCTGGGTCGTCGGCAGCGACCACGGCCACTCCGCCACCCACACCCACATCGACGTCGCCCGGAAGCTGGACGGGCTGGGCTTCCCCTGCCTCTACTACCCCCGCCTCTGGCGCCGCGACGCCCACTGCGCCGAGATGGTCTCCGGCAACGGCATGACCCAGATCTACTTCCGCAACGGCGACGGCTGGCGCGGCCGCACCCCGTGGGAGGAGATCGAGGCGCGGCAGGTGCCGCAGGCCCTGCTCGCTGTCGAAGGCGTCGACCTTGTCGCCGGGCAGATGGCGGACGGTGGTGTCCGCCTGCGCACCGCCGCCGGCGAAGGCACCGTCCGCTGGCGCGACGGCCTCTGCTCCTACGACTTCCGCGGCGAAGACCCCCTCGGCTGCGGCGCCTTCAGCGGCTGCGACGCCGAGGCCGTCCTGCGCCTCACCTTCGACTCGTCCCGGCCGGACGCCTGCTTGCAGCTGCCCCAGCTCTTCCGCGCCGAGCGCTCAGGCGACCTCGTCGTCAGCGCCAAGCAGGGCTTCGACCTGCGCGCCCGCTGGGAAATCCCGGAGCATCACTCCACCCACGGCGCCCTCGTCCCGCCCCAGATGCACGTCCCCGTCATCTTCAGCCATCCCATCGCGGCGGATAACTTCCGCACCGCCGACGTCTTCCCGACCGTCCTACGCCTCATGGGCAAAGAGCCGACCGACGGCATCGACGGCATCGACGGCGTAGCGAGGGTGTAGGCGCAGGCGCGCAGCCCGCGGCGTGCTGTATACTCGCGCCTGCCTGCCGCCAGGCAGGCCTGCCCCCCGGCTCGGCAAGTCGCGCATTGAAAGGGAGTCGATGAAGCGAAGCACGGACCGCATCTTGACCACGCACGCCGGCAGCCTGCCCCGCCCCGACGACATCCCACCCCTGGTCAGCGCCCGCGCCGACGGCCAGCCCTATGACAAGCAGCTCCTCGCCCGGCGGCTGCGCGAGTCCGTCGCCGACGTCGTCCGCAAGCAGGTCGAGGTCGGCATGGACAGCGTCAACGACGGCGAGTTCGGCAAGACGAACTTCACCTACTACGTCCGCGAGCGCCTCGGCGGCTGCGAGTCGCGATCGATCGCGCCGGGCGAGCGCACAGTCGTCATGAA
>DATBWN010000306.1:0-2697 GCA_036514755.1 Dehalococcoidia bacterium
TTCGACGAGGACCGCAAGCCCAGCCTCTCTTACGAGAAGGACCGCTTCAGCCTGACCGAAGCCCTCACCTACTTCGAGTTCATGGTCGAGCAGGTCGTCAACGCCCAGCGCGAGCCGCCCTGACGCCTTCGCCGACGCAGCGTCTCCCGAGCGCGAGACCTGCGCTCTCCTGCCCCCACGGCCGACGATCCTATGAAGCCATGAGGGGGATCAGCGTAGCTAACGCCCGGCGGGCGCCGTTCTCGCTGGCGCTGCCGGCTCTCGACGCCGCCGGCGTCGCCGTCATCGTCATCGTCGTCCTGCTCTCCTTCTTCAGCTTTCTTCGCAGCACCGACCCCGACTTCTGGTGGCACCTGCGCACCGGCCAGCTCATCGCCGACACGGGGGCCGTGCCGAAGCACGACCCCTTCTCCTTCACGGCCGCCGGAGAGCCCTGGGTTGCGCATGAGTGGCTGTCCGACCTGCTGATCTACGGCGTCGAGAGCGCCTTCGGCTACGGTGGCAACGTCATGCTCTTCACCGTGCTGGCCGCCGCCTCGCTGCTGTTGGCGCACCGGGCCGCCCTCAGCTTCGGCATCGGCCGCTGGCCGGCCGTGGGGCTGCTCTTGTGGGCCGCGCTCATGAGCGTCCTCTACTGGACCGTGCGGCCCGTGGTCTTCACCTGGCTCCTCTTCGCCCTCTACCTCAACCTGCTCCTGGAACACAGGCGCGGCCGCAACCGGCTCTGGCTCCTGCCGCCCCTGATGCTCCTCTGGGCGAACCTGCACGCCGGCTACGTCATCGGCCTGGCGCTGGTCGCCCTCTACCTGGTCGTCTCCGCCGGCGAGCGCTTCCTCATGAAGGAACGCCGCGACCTGAAGGCGCCCGCTCTCGCCCTGGCGGCCTGCTTCCTGATCACCGCCGTCAACCCCAACACGGTGCAGCTCTGGCTCTACCCCTTCATCTATCTGCGGCCGGGCAACGCCAGCATGAGCTTCGTCACGGAGTGGCAGTCGCCGGACTTCCACGAGCCGCTCTACCTCTTCCTCGGCCTCGCCATCCTCGCGCTCGTTGCCGCCGGCGTCTTCGGCCGGCCGCGGGACCTGCTCATCCCTGGCCTCGCCATCGCCTTCACCTACCTGGCCCTGCAGTCCAGCCGCCACCAGCCGCTCTTCGCCATGGTCTTCATGGTCGTCATGGCGGCCGTCGTGGCCGATCGCTGGCCGCGCCTGCGCTTCGACCCGGCGAAGGTCAGGACGCCGCGTTCCGGCCTGAACTGGCTCCTCGCCGCGTCCGTGGCGGTCATCGCCGCCGTCTCGATAGGCAGCTCCGAGAACGTGCAGCTGCGGGCGACGCCGCGCACGGACGGCGAGATGGGCTACCCCAGCGCCGGCGCCGCCTTCATCCGCGCCAACTACCCGGAAGCGCGCATGTTCAACGCCTACACCTGGGGCGGCTACCTGCTCGGCGAGCTCTACCCCGACCAGCGCGTGTTCATCGACGGGCGCGTGGACATGTACGGCGACGACTTCGCCCGCGAATACATCGGCGTCGTCCGGATCGAGCCCGGCTGGCAGGAGACCCTGGACAAGTACGGCATCGAGGTCATCCTCATCGCCTCAGACACGCCTCTCGTCGAGCTGCTCACCGCAACGGACGAGACCTGGGAGCGCGTCTTCACCGGCCCGGTCGAGACCATCTTCGCCCGGCGACGGCCCTAGGGCGCCCGCGGGACGTGCGGCAAGCGGCGGCCAGCCCTATACTGGGCGCCGGTATCCCTGCCTGTCTGAAAGGCGCCGGATGCAGCGAAGCACCGACCGCATCCTCACGACACACGCCGGCGGCATCGAGCGGCCGCCGGACATCGGGCCCATGCTCCTGGCCCGCGATCGCGGCGAAGCCCACGACGCCGAGGCCTTCGCCAAGCGCGTCCGCGAGGCCGTTGGCTGGATCGTCGACAAGCAGATCGAGGCGGGCATCGACGCCGTCAACGACGGAGAGCAGTCGAAGAACTGGCTCAACTACCCGCGCGAGCGTCTCAGCGGGCTGGAGCAGCGCCCGCTGCGGCCGGAGGACGGCCTCGCCTCCACCTCCATTACGGCGCGTGAGGAGACCGAGTTCGCGGAGTACTACGCGACGGTCGGCTGGCGGTTCAGCCGCGGCTTCTCAGGCGGCGCCTTCCGCGAGGCCCGCCAGGCCGGCGGCGCCGGCGCCTTTCGCACCGCGGCGACAGCCACCTTCTGCGCCGGGCCGCTGCAGTACATCGGCATGGCGGCCTGCCAGGCCGACATCGCCAACCTCAAGGCCGCCGTCCAGGGTAAGGACGTCGCCGACGCCTGTCTCACCGCCATCGCCCCCGGCACCATCGAGCACTGGCTGCGCAACGACTACTACAAGACGACGGAGGAGTTCCTCTTCGCAATCGCCGAGGCGATGAACGCCGAGTACCGGGCGATTACGGATGCGGGCATCGTCCTCCAGATCGACGACCCCGACCTGCCGGATGCCTGGCAGCACCTCCTCGGCATGAGCGTCGCGGACTATCGCAGCTATGCCGACCTCCGCGTCGAGGCGCTCAACCACGCATTGCGCGGCGTGCCGGAGGAGATGGTGCGCCTGCACATCTGCTGGGGCAGCCTGCACGGCCCCCACAAGCACGACATCCCCCTGCGCGACATCGTCGACGTCGTGCTCAAGGTGAAGGCGCAGGGCTACTCC
>DATBWN010000307.1:0-2433 GCA_036514755.1 Dehalococcoidia bacterium
GCGTTCGCGAAACCGTTACGCCCGGTGGTGCCTCAGAGTGAGCCCGGCGCCCGCGGCCAGAACCGCGAGACCACCTGCCCCCGCGAGCCAAAGCAGCCACGAGGCGTTGCCCGCGTCGCCTTCGGCGAGGCCGGCCTCGCCCGTGCTCGGCGCGGCCAGGCCGCCGCCTACCTCTACGACGCCGGCCATGCCCTGGTTGGCGTGGATGACGCAGACGTAGGAGTAGACGCCCGCCTTCGTGAACTTGAGCGAGTAGGTGGTACCGCCGTGCTGCTCAAGGCCGATGCCCAGGAAGCCGGAGTTCCTGTAGCCCGTGCCGTCGTACGTGGGCCCGCCTTGCGGGAACAGGACCTGCGGGTTGGCTACGAGCGCCGTCGGCGGTCCGGGCGTGGGGCCGAACTCAGGCAGGACGAACGCGGGTACGGGCGCGCCGGAGGTGAACGTCACCGTGTGCGGCTCGACGTTGGGGTCGACCCAGGTCACCGTATCACCCAAGCCGATCTGAATCTTCGCCGGGACGAAGCGCATCGGGTCCGCCTGGCCGGCCGAGGAAACGGCCGTGACGGGCATTAGCACTTCCCAGGTCTTCGTCCCGTCGCTGTTTGTCTTCGTCGTCGGCTTGGCCTTGGCGGCGGAGGCCTCGCCGGCGCTCACGGCCGCCGCCAGCATGCTCGCCGCCGCCTTGTCAGCCTCCTCCTGCGTCGTGCGCAGGCCGACGGGTGGCGACGAGACGTTCACCGTGCCCTGCATGCCGGGGTGGATGTTGCAGATGAACGTGTACAAGCCTGGCTTCGTGAAAGTGAGCGTCCAGCTCTGGCCTTTGGCAAGGACACCCGAGCCTGCGAAGGCCGTGCCGTCGAACGTCGTCGCCGCTGAGGGGAAGGCGCTCGCCGGGTTGAGGATGATCCTGGGCGGCGGTGCGCCCGCCGGCGGCGGTCCCGGCAAGACCGGCGTCATGAAAGCTGGCTCCGGGCCGCCGGCGGTGAAGACCACCGTGTGTACCTGCTCGTAAGGGTTGAAGAACTGGACCGAATCGCCCACCCAGACCGAGAAACGGTCCGGCAGGAACGCCTGGGCGGCGATGCCGCCGCTGCCGTTGCCGACGAGGATCTTGAGGGGGTTGGCCGCCTTTGCGCTCCCGTCGAACGCCCCCGCTGCAATCAGGGCCGTAAGCGAGGCGACCGCCAGAACGACTGGCACGATGCGAGTTATCACGCGACGCATGTAGCCTCCTTGCTAGCTAAGTCGGGTGCGGGGCGAAGTAGATTCTACAGCAGCGAACCTTCCTCGTGAAGTACCAATTCTAGGGCGCCACCGTCAGCGTCCCTTCCATGCCGCTGGACTCGTGCACGATGCAGACGAACTGGTAGTTGCCGGGCGCCGGCGCCGTGAAGGTCAGCGTGTATTGGCACGGGCCGGTGCAGACTTCACCGGCCGTGGCGCCGGGCACGCGAAAGGCGAGGTCGTGCGCGACACTCGCGTCGGCGTTGACGAAGTTGATGACGACCCTCTGTCCGCTGCGGACGGGAATGTCGCGCGGCGAGAAGGCGAGGTTCTGCGCCCGCAGCTGGATCGGGCCGCCAGCGCCTCCGCCGGACGCGGGGACGGGGCTTGCGGCTGCCGGCGCCGGCGCCGCGGTTGGCTGCGGCGAGGGCGCGCTGTTCGGCGCCGTCTGCGGCGTCGGCGACGGGGCCTCGGTCACCGCAGCCGTGGACGCGGGGCCGCGCGGCGTGGCCGTTTCGGCCGGCGCGCCTGCCTTCGAGCTCCCGCCGCAGGCCGCCGCCAGCAGCAGAACGAGCATTAGCCAAGGCGAAAGCCTCACTGCTGCTAGTGTGTATGACCGCGCGACGTTCGGCAACAACTCGGCGGCGTGCGTTGCGACGCACAGGCGGGAGTCTACATGTAGAACCGCGTCAGGTTCTCCGCGACCATCGCCGGTTTCTCCTGGCCCTCGATCTCCACGGTCACCTGCGACTGCATCTGGTAGACGTCCGGCTCCACGCGAGAGAGGCTGACGAGCTTGTTGCGCGAGCGGATGCGCGAGCCGACGCGCACCGGCGACATCCAGCGCACGCGGTTGTAGCCGTAGTTGATGACCATCCGGTAGGGCAGCGCGACGACCGTGCCGTGGCTCTCCGGGTTCGTCGGCACCAGCGTCGCCAGCGAGAGGGTGAAGTTGCCCGGCAGGATCGTCCCGCCGAAGGGCGCGTCCTTCGCCGCCCGCTCCGCGTCCGTGTAGAGCCAGGCGGCGCGCCAGTTGGGGCCCATCGTCGCCTGAAGGAAGGTGTTGACCCGTTCCTGCGTGATTGCCAGCCACGGCCCGACCGCCAATTCCTGACCCTCCAGCCCCTTCAGCTCCTCGATGGTGCGCAGCGTGCGGTCAGCCATGCCTTCCCCCTTCGACTAGCCCGCGGTCCTCGCCGCCTCCAACGC
>DATBWN010000308.1:0-3745 GCA_036514755.1 Dehalococcoidia bacterium
CCGCGAGGCGTTGGTCTTCTTCAACGTCAGCGGCGCGGCGGCGTCGGCCTACGCGCTCGCCCTGCACGCCCTCCTGCTGGTGCCGATCATCATCGTCGGCCTGGTGCTCCTCTGGCTGACGCAGCTCAGCCTGCACGAGCTTTTCGGCGTGTCGAAGCTGCCGGCAGCGCCCGTCGCCACCTCCCAGGGCGTCGAATGAGGGCAGCCGTCGTCGGTGGCGGTGTCGCCGGCCTGACGGCGGCCTACCGCCTCCTCCAGGGCGGCCACGCGGTCGCCCTCTTCGAGGCCGGCCCCGAGCTCGGCGGGCTCGTCCGCACCTTCCAGACGCCGGGCGACCCCCTGGAGTGCTTCTACCATCACCTCTTCACCACCGACACGACCATCGTCCGTCTCGTCGAGGAGCTGGGCCTTGCGGACCGCCTCACCTGGCGCGACTCGAAGGTCGGTTTCTACCACGGCGGCCGCATCTGGGACTTCGTCACGCCCATGGACCTGCTGCGCTTTGGGCCGCTGCCCCTCAGCGACCGCGTCCGCCTCGGCCTCGCCGGGCTCTACCTGCGACGCCAGAGCGACTGGCACCGCTACGAGTCGATCACGGCCTGGGAGTGGCTCCGGCGCTACGTCGGCCAAAGGGGCCTGGACGTCGTCTGGGGGCCGCTGCTGCGCGGCAAGTTCGCCGATCAGGCGGAAGAGGTGGCGATGGCCTGGCTCTGGAGCAAGGTGCACCTCCGCTTCGCCTCGCGAAAGTCAGGCGTGAGCCAGAAGGAGAAGCTGGGCTACCTCCTCGGCAGCTTCAGTGTTTACATAAAGGAGCTGGAGCGGCGCATCCGCGATGCCGGCGCCCACGTCGAGACCGGCCAGCCGGTGCAGCGCGTCACGGTCGAGGACGGGCGCGCCAGCGGCCTCCTCCTCGCCGACGGCCGCGCCTGGCCCGCCGACGCCGTCATCGCCTGCGTGCCCTCAGAGCGCTTCCTGCCCATCGCGCCGCCCCTCGGCGACGAGTACGAGCGCCGCGTCAAGGCGGCGCGCTGGCAGTGGGCGCTTTGCTACGTCCTCGCCCTGCGGGAGTCGCTCTCGCCCATCTACTGGCTCAACATCAGCGATCCCGGCACGCCCTTCATCGCTGTCATCGAGCACACGAACTTCATCGAGAAGGAGCGCTACGGCGGCCGCCACCTCGTCTACCTCTCGAACTACCTGGCGCCGGACCATCCCTGGTTCTCGCTGTCGGACGAGGAGCTGGACGACCTCTACCTGCCTCACCTGACGAAGTTCAACCCCCGCTTCAGCCGCGACTGGATCGTCGACCGCTGGGCCTTCAAAGGGCCCGACGCCCAGCCCGTCATTCGCCGCAACTACCGCGACGACCTGCCCGACCACCGCACGCCGGTGCCCGGCCTCTACCTGGCGAACATGCAGCAGATCTACCCGGAGGATCGCGGCCAGAACTACTCGATCCGCATGGGCGAGCAGGTAGCGCGCCTGGCCGTTGAGGACTGGACGAAAGCGCCGACCACCGTCCGCAGTGCCATGCCCCAGCCTTGAGGCTGGGGCATGGCCTCGCACTCAGGCCGCGCGGCCGATGGCCTCAGGCTCCGCCGCGGCAAGCGACAGGTCGTCCTGGCCCTCAAACCGGCTGGCCGCTGGCGACAAGCGCAGCGCTACCGCCCAGGCCGCCAGCGCCAGGACGACGCCCGCCAGCACGTCGGAGACGTAGTGCTCGGCCAGGTAGACGAGGCTGAAGCCCATCGAGAGCACGTAGACCACCGCGAGGATGCGCAGACGCCGGCTGAACGTCCAGGCAGCGAGCGCTACCAGGACCGTCTGCGCCATGTGGTAGGAGGGGAAGGCGGCGACCTCGTTGATGCCCACCGTCTCGTAGCCCTGCTCGTAGAAGCCGGGCCGGACCGTGTTCATCACTGCCGGCGCGATGCGCGTCAGCGGCGGCAGGTAGCCGTCCAGACCGGCCAGCCAGGGCGGCGCCGTCGGCAGCAGCGTGAACCAGGCGCTGCCCACCAAGATCGTCGCGACCGTCGCCACGAGGTAGAGGCGCAGCGCCGCGGGGCGCAGGTGCCAGAGAGCCACCGCCGCCAGGACCGGCAACGTAAAGTAGCTGAAGTAGATGACCGAGGTGTACACGTCCAGCGGCGTGACCCGCCCCGCCGCGTGCAGCTGCTCCTGCAGCCAGACCGTCGGCACGGTGCCGAAGAACAGCGCCCGGTCCAGGTCGATGACGTAGGCGTAGCGGGCGTGGAAGCCCACCTGGTCGGCCAGCGACCGCACGTAAGCCATCGTCAGGAACACGGCGGCGAACAGCCCCAGGGAGAGCGCCGGGCTTACCGCCTCGCCGCGGCGGTCCCGCGCCCGCATCTGCCAGTAGACGCCGCTCGTCGCCGTCATGCCGGCGCCGATGAGGACGTAGGCAGGCAGCATCCCGCCGACGAGGCTGATGGCGACGACTGCGACGACGAGGAGGAGCAGGTTGCGGCAGCTAATGACCGCCGCCCGCAGCAGGCGGCGCTGACCGGAAAGACCCGCCTTCGCGCTGGGGTCGGAGAACCAGGGGTTCAGCCATCGGTTCAGGCCGCCCGCGGCCCAGGGCTGCACCTTGAGCATCACTATTCGTATCGACGCCCAGAGCGCCGATCTTTAGGCGAACGCTAGCGGCAAGCGTCGGCCGGCAGCGAGTCGAAGCCGGAAAGCACGGTCGTCACGTGCGCCCGCACCCCGAACGGGTCGTCGTCCCACTGCTCCTGGCGCAGCAAGAGGAAGCTCGTACGGTCGATCCACTCCTTGCGCCGGATCGTGAACGGCCCTTCGATGCTCGGCGTCCTGAACTCATAGGTCAGCACCCAAGCCTGCCTGCCGTCAACCTCTTCCAGGCCGAGGAGGCGCAGGTTGGCCGGCGCTGTGCCGCCGCCCGGCGGCCCGAGGTTGAGGCCGCCCTCCGCCCGCGCGAAGAACGCCTCGTACTCGTAGGCCAGCTCGACGAAGCCGCAGGGGCAGCGCCCCGATGGGTCCGGCTGCCGCACCGACCGCTCGTCGCGAACGCAGCGCGTGCCGCGCAGCTCGACAGCCGACTCGTACGGCGGGTTCCCGGGCACCGAGGGCACCACGCGCGTCTCGGCCCGCAGCGACCGTAGCGCCCGCATCGCCTCGTCCGAGAGGCGCAGCAGCTCGCCGGGCGCCGGCGCGCCCTCCGGCAGACCGGCGTTCCCCCCATCGAACAGGCCGCAGCCCGCCACGAGCACAGAAGCCGTCGCAATCAGGAGGAGACGCGTCGTTCGCACGTCTCCCAGGACGCTCTGGAAGCGACGAAGGTTCCCGAAGAAGGAAAGCGGAACCAGGAACAGGGAATAGGCGAGGCTACTACTGGAAGGTCAAGAGGAAAGATCGCTTGCTTGCTTCGGGATTCTTGCTAGGCCAGCGAGCCCGACGCGACGTCGACCTGCGAGCCGTCCTCGCTTGGCTGCGCCGGCTCGAGGATGTCCTGGTCGAACAGCGGCTCGTCGATGATCTCTTCGATGACGGCCACCTCGCGTGGCTCGCCCCGCAGCAGGTCGCGCAGCGGCTCGGGCACGAGCTGATGGGTGAGGGCGAGGTGAGCCAGCAGCGCGAAGAAGAGCGCGTCCAGGATCAGCCCTCGCCTCAGCCGCTGCCTCACCATGAGGCCGTTATTTTACCTCGGCTGTCAACGCCGCGCTACATAAGCATAGTAGTTGCACGATGCGAAGAAACGCCCCTC
>DATBWN010000309.1:0-4202 GCA_036514755.1 Dehalococcoidia bacterium
GCCGCCGAGATAGAACAGGTTCTTCCCCATGGCCTCGAAGACGGGCCAGCTGCGTCTGACAGCCTCCTCGTCACCGCCGATCATCAGCGTCAGCTCCGCCGATTCCTGCCCGGGCGTGAAGTCCCTGCTCTCCGTGCTCACGGCCGCGTCGACGACCTGGACGCCTCGCTCCCGCGCTCTCGCATGCAGCGATCGGCAGTAGGCGGGACTGACCGTGCTCAAAATGACGATCGTCGCTCCCTCTCTGATGCCCTGCCAGACGCCGTCGCGGCCGAAGATGACCTCGTCCGTCTGCGGGATGTCGCGCACCAGGCTGATCACGACGTCGCTCGCGCGAGCGACCTCCCGGCAGGAGGCGGCGGCGGCGGCGCCCAGCGCCTTCATCTCCTCGACGGCCTCCCGCCTCAAGTCGTACACCGTGAGCGGCAGGCCGCTTTTGACCAGCCCCCTCGCAACGAGCATCCCCATGTTTCCCAGGCCGATGAAGCCTATCCTCATCGAGACCATCGTCGTCGCCCTCTCATGGAAGCGCGTCCTTCCGGCTCCAGAAGGACCGGGCCTCAGCTCACCATCACGCCGCCGTCGACGACGATGGTCTGGCCCGTTATGTAACGCGCGGCGTCCGAGGCGAGGAACAGGGCGACGTCGGCGATGTCCGCCGCCTCGCCCCGCCGGCCCAGCGGCGCGCCGCCGCCGCCACCACCGCCCGGCCTCGGCGGCGCTGAGGTGGGGCCCGACGGCGTTATCTCCCAGGGCGGCAGGCCGACGCGGTGACGGCCGAAGTCGGTGTCGATCGCGCCCGGGGCGATGGCGTTGACGCGGACGTTGTGCGGCGCCAGCTCGCGCGCCGCCCAGCCGGTCAGCACGATAACGCCCGCCTTGGCGATACCGTAGGCAGAGGCGCTGCCGAACCTCAGGCCGCTAATCGAGGCCATGTTGACGATGACGCCCGACTTCTGCTCCACCATCAGCCTGGCCGCTGCCTGGCAGCAGAGGAACGGGGCCTTGAGGTTCACTTCGATGGCCTTGTCCCAGAGGTCCGTCGGCATCTGCAGGAGCGTGTGGTGCGCCGAGAGGCCGGCGTTGTTCACCAGCACGTCCAGCCTGCCGAACTCCTGCGCCACCCTCTGAAACAGGCCCGCGACATCGCCCTCCTTGGTGAGGTCGGCCTGCACGGCAAGGGAACGCCGGCCGAGCTTCCGGATCTCGGCTGCCGTTCCCTCCAGGTCGAAGTCGTCCCCCGAGACGCGCAGGTCGCAGACGGCGACGTCGGCGCCGGCGCCGGCCAGCGTCAGCGCGATCGCCCGGCCCATGCCCCTCACGCTCGCGGCGCCGGTTACGAGGGCTGCCTTGCCCTCCAGGCTAAGACTCGGTACGGCCATTGCCTGACCTCCTCTGCTTCCTCGATCTCACTGAAACACTTCGTACAGGCGCGCGATGTTCTGGCGCTGCATCTGCTCCATCATGCGCCCGGAGACCCCAGGGTGTCTGTCCAGGAGAGAGATGCTGTCCTGCGCTTCCGTCAGCGACGCGCCTCGCCTTTTCGCCGAGGCGACGGCCTCGACCCAGGCCTGGATGTGGCCTCTCATCTCCTCCAGGTAGCCGGCGCCGCCGACCTCGCCGTGCCCCGGCACCAGCACCTCCGCCCCGATCTGCGCCATTCGCTCCAGCGAGGCCAGCCAGTCCTGGGGATTGGCCTCGCGGAAGATCGGCAGCCTCCCGGTAACGTTGTCGGAGGTGAAGAGGGCCCCTCGTTCCGGGATGTAGACCGCCAGCTGAAAGGGCGTGTGGCCGGGGAAGTGGGTCAGCTGGAAGGTGAGCCCGCCCAGGTGGAGCGTGAGGCGGCTGGCGAAGGTGACTTCGGGCAGACGAAAGCCGAAGCCCTCCGGCACGGCGGCGCCCTCCGCGCCCATCATCGCCATCATGCCGGTCAGCTGCTCGACGGACGCGGCGGCTATGACGCCTCTCGCCCCTTCGTGGGCGACGACCGGCGCCTCGAAGAAGTGGCCGCCGGCGAAGTGGTCGATGTGAGGCTCCGTGTTTATGACGTAGCGGATGGGGCCGTGCTTGCCAATCTCGTCCCGCCAGCGGAGCGCCTCGTCCGGCATCATCGGCGTGTCGATGAGGACGACGCCCTCGCTCGTGACGACGAAGCCCGCGTTGCAGCCGCGCAAGCCGGTCTCGACGTAAACGTTTCGCGCGATCTCTTGCATCGCGGTCCTTCACCCAGCGATGACGCCCGCGGCGCTCGGCATCGACGCGAGTGCCGCGCTCGGCCACCGAGCATGGAGATAGTCCAATGGGCCGCCGAGGGAGCACATGTGCCGGATGGCCCTAATGCGGCGCGACCGCCGCGAGCTTCAACGACGCGATGATCGCGTCAGGAGTGCCTAGCCCACCACCGGTCGAGGCTCTCGCTCAGCTCCGCGGCGTGGAAGCGCGCGACCTGTTTGGTGGGCGGCAGCGCCTCCGCGTAGAAGAACCCCGGCAGCTCGTCGTCGCCGACCTGGAAGCCGGCCGCCTCGTTGAACTCGCGCTCGAGACGCAGCGTGTCGCGGCCCAGGGCCTCGAAGAAGCTCGCGTCGAAGCTGGTGCCGGTGGCAGCGTTGATCGCCTCCGCGATCATCTCCAGGCTGCTGTTGGTCACTGTCCGCCCGAAGACACAGAGGCCGAGGGAATCGACCGCCGCCGTCATCACCTGCGACTCCATGCTCGCTTCGACGATCTCATCGACGGTCAGGTCGACCGTCTTCAGGCGCGGCACGTTGCCGGCGGTGTGGTCGGCGCCCTGGGCACTCACCATCATCGTGACGCCCGTGGCCTCGATGACGCGCGGGTCGTAGGCGCTTATCGCCTGCCGTTTAATGACCGGCACGCGCGCCACGCCGAGGTGCTTGCCGACCCGCGCCGTGCCCTGGGCGTACAGGCGCCCCTTCTCGGTACCGCGCCGGATTTCCTCGAGCGTCCGGAACATGAAGTCGACGTCGCCGAACTTGGCAAGGCCGGCTTCCATGAGCACGGCGAGCGTCGCCCCCGTCTCGATGCTGTCGACGCCCAGGTCGTTCGCCGCGGCGTTCAGTCTCGCGAGGTCGTCCGGGTCGGTGATGCCGCAGTTCGTGCCCAGCAGGCACAGGCTCTCGTACTCGATCGGCGACGCGATCTCCTTGCCGTCGGCGTCCGCGTAGACGTTGCTGCACTGGATCAGGCAGCCCGGCATGCAGGCGTGCGTCGGCTCGCCACCGCGCGCGACGTTCTGCTCGTAGATGAACTCGCCGCCCATCTTCAGCCGCTCGTCCGGGCTGGTCAGGCGCCCGGCGCTGAAGTTGCGCACCGGCAGGCCGCCGACGAGGTTCGTATAGTCGGCCATGCTCGCCGTGCCGAACAGCCGGAAGTTTTCGATCGTTTGATCCGCTCGCAGCCGCTTGCCGTACTCCCTCACCGCCGACATGACCTTCGGCCGGTCGTGGAGCGTCGGCATCTTGTCGAGCTCGGCTACGATCGCCTTGACCTTCTTCGAGCCCATGACGGCGCCGACGCCGCCGCGCGCGGCCAGGCGCGAGGGCCGCCCGTCGGTATCGGTGATAGAAATGCCCGACATCAGGCCGAGGTATTCGCCCACCGGGCCGCACAGCGCAAAAGCGATCTTCTTGCCGTATTTTTCGAACAACAGTTCCGCGGCCTCGTTGTTGCCCTTGCCCATGTAGGGCTCGGCGCTCTCGTAAGTGATCGCGCCTTCCTTGGTGATGCGGATCACACTCCACTCTTTCAATGCGCCGTAGAGCGTGAAGCCGGCGATTTCGAGCTGGCCCATGGCGAAGGCCAAGGTGCCGCCCGAGTTGGATTCCTTGATGCCCCCGGTCAGCGGGCTCTTGCAGCCTACGCTCAGGCGGTTGGCGTTGGAAAAGTTCGTGCCCGCGAACGGCCCGGCGGAGAAAATCAGCGGATTGTCCGGCGACAGCGGGTCGACCTTGGCCGCGCCGAGCTCGAGCAGGGTCCTGGCGATAAAGTACCGGCCGGCGCGGATGATGTCCTCGCCATGCAGTTCGTCTGTCTTGACCGAGCGGTCGCCAAGATTGATGTGCAGGTATTTGCGCATGACGACTTCACTTTGTGAACGGATCGGACATCATGCAGTTGTAAGGCGCAACCGGTCAAGCCCGGAGCGCGAAATCGGCGCTCGCTGAACGTTGCCGGCGCATGCG
>DATBWN010000310.1:0-2919 GCA_036514755.1 Dehalococcoidia bacterium
TCCTGGCCGGCGTCGTCCAGGCGGCCGACGAAGGGGCTGACGTAAGTGGCGCCGGCGAGGGCGGCGAGGAGCGCCTGGTTGGCGGAGAAAACGAGGGTCATGTTGATCTTGACGCCCTCTTTCGAGAGGAGGGATGTGGCCTCCAGGCCGTTGGCGTCGACAGGGATCTTGACGACGACGTGGGGGTGCCAGGCCGCGATGAGGCGCGCCTCCTCGATCAAGCCGGGGACGTCGCGCGACGTACATTCGGCGGAGACGGGGCCGCGCACGGTCTCGCAGATCTCGATGACGCGCTCGCGGTAGGAGACACCAGCCTCTTTGGCCATGAGCGTCGGGTTCGTCGTGGCGCCGGCGATGACGCCCATGCGGGCCGCCTCCCTGATCTCCTCAATATTCGCCGTGTCGAGGAACAAGCGCATTGCCGCCTCCGCTGGTCTTAACGCTCCAGAGCGCCGAGGGTTAACATTCTGTCCTCAACTAGGCTGCGCCTAGATTATCGGCAGAAACGCCGAAGAGTTCGCAACCGGCGGCGCTCCGCACCTCAGCTCGTTGCGACGGGCGCCGCGACGGTTGGCTCCTGCAGGGTCGGGGCGGCGCGCTCCTTGGCAACGCGGACGAGCTCGCGAAACAGCGGGTGAGGCCGGTCCGGCCGGGAGCGAAACTCGGGGTGGAACTGCGTCCCCACCATGAAGGGGTGGCCGCGCACCTCGCAGACCTCGACGAGGCTTTCGTCGGGCGAGGTGCCGCTGGCGACGAGGCCGAAGGCGTCGAGGCGCTCGCGGTAGGCATTGTTGAACTCGTAGCGGTGGCGGTGGCGCTCCCGCACCTCGTCGACGCCGTAGGCGGCCTGCGCCTTGCTGCCGGGCGCCAGGCGGCAGGGGTAGGAGCCGAGGCGCATGGTGCCGCCCTTTTCGCTCACGCCCTGCTGCTCCGAGAGGAGGCTGATGACGGGGTTGGGCGTCTCCGGGTCGAACTCGGTCGAGTTGACGGCGTCGGTGCCCAGCATGGCGCGCGCGGCCTCGACGACCATGACCTGCATGCCGAGGCAGAGCCCGAGGTAGGGGACGCCGTTCTCGCGGGCGTAGCGGGCGGTGACGACTTTGCCCTCGATGCCGCGCTCGCCGAAGCCGCCGGGAACGACGATGGCGTCGACGCCGCGCAGCTGGGAGGCGGCGTTGTCGGCGTCGATGGTCTCGGAGTGGATCCAGACGATCTCGACCTCCGTGTCGAAGGCGGCGCCGGCGTGGATGAGGGCCTCCTTGACGGAGAGGTAGGCGTCGCGCAGCTCGACGTACTTGCCGACGACGGCGACCTTGATGCTGGACTTGGGGTGCATCATGCGCTCGACGAGGCGGCGCCAGTCGCTGAGGTCGCGAGCGGCGGCCTGGAGGTTGAGGCGCTCGACGATAAAGTCGCCCAGCCCTGCGTCTTCGAGGAGGGCGGGGACCTCGTAGATGCTGCGGACGGTGGGCACGGCGACGACGGCGCGGCGCTCGACGTCGCAGAAGAGGGCGATCTTCTCTCGCGTCTCCAGGCTGACGGCGTGGTCGCTGCGACAGAGGATGACGTCGGGCTGGATGCCCATGCGGCGCAGCTCCTGGACGGAGTGCTGCGTCGGTTTGGTCTTCAGCTCGCCGGTGGCCGTGATGTAGGGCAGGTAGGTGACGTGGATGGAGAGCGTGTCGTCGCGCTCCTCCTCCTTGCGCATCTGGCGGATGGCCTCGAGGAAGACCTGCCCCTCGATGTCGCCGACAGTGCCGCCGACCTCGATGATGACGGACTGGGCGCCGGTGATGCGGCCGATGCCGCGGATGCGGGCCTTGATCTCCTGCGTGAGGTGGGGCACGGCCTGGATGGTGCCGCCGAGGAAGTCGCCGCGGCGCTCCTTCTGGATGACGGCGTTGTAGACCTGGCCCATGGTGAGGGAGGAGGCCTTGGTCAGGTCTTCGTCGATGAAGCGCTCGTAATGGCCGAGGTCGAGGTCGGTCTCGGCGCCGTCGGAGGTGACGAAGACCTCGCCGTGCTGGTAGGGGGACATTGTGCCGGGGTCGACGTTGAGGTAGGGGTCGAGCTTCTGGACGGAGACGGTGACGTGGCGGCTCTTGAGGATGCGGCCGAGGGCGGCTGTGGCGATGCCTTTCCCGACGGAGCTGACGACGCCGCCGGTAACGAATATGTACTTCGGCAAGTTGCCCTTTCAGGGAATAGCGGCGCTGCTCGCCTCGGCGCTGCCGCCCACCAGCAATTCTAGGAAGGGGCGTGAGGGGTGTCAATAAGTGGAAAAGGGAATGTGGGCAAGCGGGTGCGCGGTTAGAAGCTTTCTACCGCGGGTGAAACCCGCGGCATGGGGTTCGGCTCCCCCCACAGGTGAGGTAGACTGAGGACTATGCGACTTACACTCAAGCGCGGCTTCATCGCCGCCGGCCTCGGTCTCGCAGTCGCCATCGTCGCCAGCCTCTATCTACTCTTGCGAGGCGAGGGCACGACCAACGCGGACTACTACTTCGAAGCAAGAATCACGATAGAGGTCGACCCCGAACTCGATCCGGAGCCTTACCCGGTGGATGTCGCGAGAACGTGGTACAAGGGGCCTTTGCAGTGGCGACAGGAGTGGCGGCAAGAGGCCCGACCGGGAAGCAGGGCGGCGTCCGAAGAGTTCTCGTTTCAGGTCTCGGACGGGGCGACAATCACGGATTACTACAGCGAGCGCGACGCCTACTACTCCTACGCAGTGCCGGACTACCTGCGCGAGGAAGGGCTACTCCTCGGCGTCAACTACCTGGGGCCGCTAACCGGCGCGAGCCTGGAAGAGTACTTCGCGCCCCTGCGACTCTCCGGCGTCAACTGGCGCGTCGTCGGCTCCGACAGGGTTCTCGGCCGCGACGTGACCCTAGTCGAACTGGAGACACCCTTCGGCGC
>DATBWN010000311.1:0-2531 GCA_036514755.1 Dehalococcoidia bacterium
TCCTCCTCTGGGGCCTCATCGTCGCCAGCACGGTGACGACCTACGACGCGACCGTGCTGTTCACGGAGTCGCGCAGCATCGGCCTGCCGCCGCCGGTGGAGTACCTCGACTTCGGCGACGTGCCGACGGGGCTGCCGATGCACCGCAAGCTGACGCTCGCGAACGAAGGCAAGGTGAACACCTACATGCTCATCATCAGCCGCGGCGGCATCCGCGACTTCCTCAGCATCAGCGACGCCTTCTTCAACCTCGCGCCGGGTGAGACGAAAGACGTCGAGCTCACCGCCCTTGCCCCCGTCAACATTCAGGACGGACGGCACAACGGCAAGGTCTACGTCATTCGCTTGCCCTGGATAAAGCTCTGGTAAGGCGTCGGGTCAGGGCCCCGACCAGGGGCCAGCAGAAGCCCGCGCCGGAGGTAAGGCCGTGGTAGCGCAGAATCAATCAACGAAAGAAGAAGACGGCTTCAGCACGCTCGCCTTCCTGACCGCAGCGGCGGCCACGGCGGCCTTCGTCCTGACGACGACGCGCCTCATGCGCCGCCTCAGCCTGGCGGAGCTGCCGCAGCGGGATCTCGAGGTAGGACCCGAGACAGCCGCGCAGGAGGCGGCGGCAGCGAATGGATCGTCCTCGCCACCGCTGGTCTCGCCCGAGGACGTCGCCAGCCAGGCGCCGCCGGCGCCCGCCGACGAAGACGATCTCGTGGAGGCGGCCGACGGCCTAGTTCCTCTTGACGACGGAGTCGCTGCGCCTTCTAGCAACGGCGCCAACGGCACCCCGCAGCGCCCGAGGCATCGACTCCTGCACGCCTCTCCGGTCAGGCGCAGGCGCTTTGCGCGACGGCTCGGCCTGGACCGGGCCGTGGACTTCGCGCGGCAGGAGGAAGACCTGGTGAACGCGCCCGAGGCCGCGGAGGCAGCAGACCCACTCCCTGAAGACGCGCCGCGGGACGAGGCCGAGCCAGAGGCCTCGGTCGAAGCCGTCGAGGCGGAGGAGGAGACCCCTGCCCCGGCGCGCAACGGCTCGGCGCCGGTGGAGGGAGCCGAGGTTGCCACGGCTGCCACGGAGGAACCTCGGTTCCAGGCCGATGCGGCCGACCAGGCGGAAGCCGCAGCCGGCTCTGACGACGCGCCTGAAGGCTCGACCTCACCGGCCCTCGCGGTCGCTGCGGACGCTCCGTCCGGTCGGGCGACCGCCTACGAGGAGGAAGAGCTTTGGTCCGTCCCGTTCCTGAGACCGCCTTACATGCTGGCCGGCTTCGCGCTCCTCCTCGTCGTTCTCTTCTTCGGGGCGGACCTGCTGGGACTCGCCATCCGCGCGGTGGTCGCGGCCGTTGACATCCAGACTCAGGACGATCTGCTGATCCGCGGCTGGCTGTTGTGCGGCGCGATGGTGTTTCTGCCGGTGGGACGCCTCCTCCGCGCCTGCCTTGGCCTGCTGGCGCTCGCATTCAGGGTCGGGCCGCTGGCGCTCGTGCGCAGGCTGCGAGGCGAGCAGCCGGCCGCAGCTGACGCCTCGCCGGGCCGCTCGTCCCTGCTGCCGGCGCCGCTGCGCACGACGTTCAGCTGGGCGGTGGGCATCACCGCCTACGTCGGCTTCCTGTTCGGCGCCGTGTACTACACGCCGAGAACGCTGGTCTGGGCGCTGGACACCGACTACCCACTGGCAGCGATCACCTCCTCGTCGATGTGGCCGGAGCTAAGAAAGGGCGAGCTCGTCCTCATCGAGGGCGTCGACAAGCTCGAAGACCTGCGGGTCGGAGACATAATCGCCTACACATATAAGGAGGGCTTCGCCATCCACCGCGTCGTCGAGATCGAGAACGAGACGATCACAACGAAGGGAGACGCCAACCGCGTCGAGGACCCGGCGATCACGTTCGCCAACGTCGTCGGCCGCGTCCTCACGGTCGGCGGCCACAACGTGAAGGTACCGTACCTCGGCAACGTCCCGCTCCTCGCCCACCGGACGACCGACGTCGAGCCGGTCGGCCCCGCGACCTTCGAGGGGGTGGAGGAGGCCGCGGGCAATCCGAGGTGATGCTTCGGGGCGGCCGACGGCTTGGTCGTGTTAGGGGCCGCGTCGAGACGCGGATCCCGTCCGACAGCGAATGCCCCGCCCGACAGCGAATGCCCCGCCGCTTACGGCCCCATCTGATCTATCGGTCGAAAGGCCCCGGATCGCAGGCCCAGGTAGGCGGTAAGCTGCCTTCGTTCGGTCGCGCCGGAAAAGCTACTGCGCCTTGACTAACCGTGCTCGCCTTGACTAACCGTGCTAATGTAGTGCCGGACTGAGATACCCTCAGTCGAGAGACTGCATGGACTGCGCCATCGGCCGGGTTGGCCCGGGGCTCTGAGGCGCGGTTCCAGGTCTAGAGGGAGGGAGCGAAACATGTCGGAACACGGCAGCTACTGGGACAAGATTCTCCGCAATCGCCTGAGCCGGCGGCGGGCGCTGGCGGCCTCCGGCGGCCTCGCCATAGGAGCCGCCATCCTTTCCGCCTGCGGCGGCGGTGACGACGACAAGGGCGG
>DATBWN010000312.1:0-4731 GCA_036514755.1 Dehalococcoidia bacterium
GGCCTGTTCCTGGACCGCAGGCGCTGGCGCGGCTTCGCGCTGGGCTACGCCGGCCACCTGGTCTGCGACCTCTGGGCCGGCAGCCGCGTTCCCTGGCTGGCGCCCTTCGAGGAGCAGCCCAGCAAGAAGGAGAAGTGGTCCAAGCCGCGCTTCCTGGTCTACCTGCTGCCGGAGCCCGTCGGCGCCGCCGTCATCTGGCGCCTGCTGCGCCGCGCCTCGTAGCGCCCGTCCCGCCAGGCGTCCCAGGCGGGTCGCGGCCTGCCGTCCGGTGTTGGCAAACGAATCTAGGCCGCGCGGAGCGACTTCATCTGGACGGCGAACACGAGCACGAAGGCGCAGACCAGCGCTCCCTGGATCATCGCCGCCGTTGGCGCGCTCGTCAGGTCGGCCAGGATGCCGGCGCCGAGGGCGCCCAGCGGCAGGAGCCCCTGGTTCAGCATGTAGAGGCCCAGCACGCGGCCGCGCATCTCGTCTTCCACCGTCAGCTGGATCATGGTCATGTTCGTCGTCAGGTAGGCCATCTGGGCCGCGCCGCTCATGACCAGCAGGAGCAGGCTCAGGGGCAGAGAGCGGGAGAGGGAGAAGAGGATGATGATCACGCCCAGGGCGAAGATGGCGCCAAGCAGCACCTTCCCCTTGGCTTGCAGGTTGCCCAGCGACGCCAGCGCCAGCGTGCCGATGACCGCGCCGACGCCGACCGAGGAGAGGAACAGGCCGTAGATGGCCTCGTTCGCGTGCAGGACATCCTTCGCGAAGATCGGCAGGAGGGTCATGTAGGGCATGCCGACCACCATCGGCACCAGCCCCAGCATCATTTGAGCCCGCAGCATAGGATGGCGCCAGACGTACTCCGCGCCGTCCACCAGGTTCTCGCGGATCGATACCGTGGTAGCGCGCGGCAGCCGCGGCACCACCATCAGCAGGACCATTGTCGCTACGCCCACGTAGGCGACCGATTGAAGGAAGAAGTTCTCACCGGCGCCGAAGCGCAGCAGCAGGAAGCCGCCGAGTGAGGGCCCGAACACCCGCATGGAGTTGAAGCCCGCCGAGTTCAGCGCCACCGCGTTCATCAGGTCGTTCTTCGGGACGAGGTTGGGCAGGATCGACTGGCGCGCCGGGTTGTTGAGCGCCCAGGCGACGCCGCTCACAAGCGAGAAGGCGAAGAGGTGCCATACCTCCAGAGCGCCGGCGAAGATCACGGCCGCCATCGCCGCCGTGGCGAGCACCAGGAGCGTCTCCGAGGAGAGAAGGAGCCGCTTGCGGTCGATGCGGTCCGCCGCCACGCCGCCAAGCGGCCCCAGGATCAGCAAGGGCCCCGATCGCACCGCGTTGACGGCGCCGAGCAGGAAGCCAGAGCCGGTCAGGTCGTAAGCCAGCCAGGGCACCGTCGCCTGCTGGATCCACTGGCCGGCGCTGCCCAGCACCGTGCCAGTCCAGAGAAGGCGGTAGTCGCGGTAGCGCAGGGAGCGGAAGGTGCCGAGGCCGCGCGCCGCTTCCTCTTCGAGGGCGACGGCCTCGTCCATGACGGCGAGCAGCGGCCCGTCATTCGAACCCGGATCCAAAGCTTCCCTATTGACCGCGGCCCGCGCCATGAGCAGCTAGCATAACAGACATCTCACGTAAGATGGAAGGTGCCGGCCTCGGCGGGCCGAACGGCCGTTGCGCCAGGCGCCGCTAGGCCTTACTTTTAGCCTCGGGCTCTCAGCTTCCTCAGGAGCGGCGATGCGCATCTCCCTCGTCCCCCAGAACTACCGCTTCTACGGCCTCTTCAACGATCTTGCCGGCCGCATGGTCGCCAGCGCCGAGGCTCTCGTTGACCTCCTCGAGCACTACGAGAACGTCGAGATGAAGACGGCTCACCTCAAGGAGCTCGAGCACGAGGCCGACACGCTCACGCACGACCTCTATCGCCTCGTCCATCAGACCTTCGTCACTCCTTTTGACCGCGAAGACATCGCGGGCCTCGCCCAGAACATGGATGACGTCATCGACTACATCGAGGCGGCCGGGACGATGCTGCGCGTTTACCGCATCGAGAAGCCGACCGAGCCGGCGGTCGGGCTCGCCGACATCAGCCGCCTCCAGTGCATCCAGATCGAGCGGGCGATCGCCAGCCTCAGCAAGCGCCGCCACCTGCGGGACATCCTCGAGCAGGTGAGGGAGATCAACCGCCTCGAGAACGAGGCCGATTCCCTCTTCCTCCGCGCCATGAGCGAGCTCTTCCAGGGCGAGTGGAGCAGCATCGACGTCATCAAGTGGCGCGACGTCTACGCCCTCCTGGAGGATGGCACCGACAGCTGCGAGAGCGTAGCTCACAGCCTGGAGGCCATCGTCCTCAAACATGCCTGATCATTTCGCAGCCTGGACGCCGCTCCGCGGATGACGGACAGCTTCGCCTTTCTCATCTTCACCTTCGGCGTCATCCTCCTCTTCGAGGCCGTCAACGGCTGGACGGACGCGCCCAACGCCGTCGCCACCGTCGTCTCGACCCGCGTCCTGCCGCCGATGGTCGCCGTCGCGATGGCGGCCGTCCTCAACCTTGCCGGCGCCCTCTCCGGCACCGCCGTCGCTACCACCATCGGTAAAGGCATCGTCGACCTCGACCAGGGGCTCACGCTGGAGACAGCGGCGGCAGCCGCGCTCGCCGTCGTCCTGTGGAGCAGCACGGCCGCCTACTTCGGCCTGCCCACCAGCGAGAGCCACGGCATCGTCTCCGGCCTGGCGGGGGCCGCCGTCGCCTCGGCCGGCCTGGACGTGCTCTTGTGGGGTGGCTGGGAGAAAGTCTTCATCGGCGTCGGCGCCGCCGTCTTCTTCGGCTTCACCGCCGCCTTCATGCTCATGATCGGTGTTCTCTGGTTATTCCAGCGGGCCAATCCTTCCTCCGTCCGCCGCCTGTTCGCGCCCCTTCAGATCGTCTCCTCCGCCTTCATGGCGTGGAGCCACGGCACCGCCGACGGCCAGAAGGCGATCGGCGTGATGGCCATGGCGCTGGCGATCTATCACGGCACTCCCTCCAGCGAGTTCCGCGTCGACCTCTGGGTGATCCTCCTCGGCGCCTTCACGCTCGGCGCCAGCACCATGTTCGGCGGCTGGCGCATCATCAAGACGCTGGGCATGCGCGTGACCCAGCTGCAGACGCATCAGGGCTTCTGCGCCGAGGCGGCCGCCGCCAGCACTCTGGCGATCACGGCCCGCTTTGGCATCCCTCTCAGCACCACGCACACCATCGGCTCGGCGATCATGGGCGTCGGCTCCACCCGACGCCTTTCGGCGGTGCGCTGGGGCATTGCCTACAACATCCTTACCGCCTGGCTCCTGACCTTCCCGATCTGCTTCGCCCTCGGCTACCTCATCGCCACGGCCATCCCCGACTAAGCGCCCTGTGGGCGCGCCACAACCGGACGCGACCAACTTCGTTCTCTCGCCCGATGACCCGCCAGGCGTCCCCGTTCGAGAATGGCGCTGCGTTCCCGGCGAGCATCGAGCAGCCGCGGCGGGCCCGTCGCGTATGTTCTGCAGCGCCGGCTCGCAGCATCGAAAGGAGTGCAGCGCCAGTGAGCACCACCTTCCAGACCAGCCCCAGGTACCTCTGGACCAGCGAAAGCGTCACGGAGGGCCACCCGGACAAGGTCTGCGACCAGCTCTCGGACGCCATCCTGGACTGGTGCCTCGAACAGACGCCCAAGGCGCGCGTCGCCTGCGAGGCAAGCGTAAAGTCTGATGACGAGGACGACTTCGTCTGGATCTACGGCGAGGTGACGCCGCTGCCGCCGGCGGAGGTCGTCGACCGGCTCGTGCGCCGCGTCCTCACCGAGATCGGCTACACGGACCGCGCCTACGGCTGCAGCGCCGAGACCGCGAAGGTGGAAGTGCACCTCATCGGCCAGTCTGCCGACATCGCCCTCGGCGTCGACAAATCGCTCGAGGCGAAGGCGGGCGAGATCAAGGACGATCTCGAGACCGGCGCCGGCGACCAGGGCATGATGGTCGGCTTCGCCTGCGACGAGACGCGCGAGTACATGCCGGCCCCCATCGCTTACGCCCACCGCCTCACCCGCCGCCTGGCGGAGCTGCGCAAGAACGGCACCCTGCCCTGGCTTCGGCCGGACGGCAAGAGCCAGGTCAGCGTGGAGTACCGCTACGGCAAGCCGGTGCGCGTCGACACAATTGTCATCTCCACGCAGCACAGCCCAGACGTAAGCAACGAAGAGATAAGCGCCCAGATCAAGGCGCAGGTCATCCGGCCGGTCATCGACGCCCAGCTCCTGGACGAAAAGACTAAGTACCTGATCAACCCCACCGGCCGCTTCGTCATCGGCGGCCCCTACGGCGACTCCGGCCTCACCGGCCGCAAGATCATCGTCGATACCTACGGCGGCATGGCCCGCCACGGCGGCGGCGCCTTCAGCGGCAAAGACCCGACGAAGGTCGACCGCTCCGCCGCTTACGGCGCCCGCTGGGTGGCCAAGAACGTCGTCGCCGCCGGCCTCGCCAGCCGCTGCGAGGTGCAGCTCGCCTACGCTATCGGCGTCGCCCGCCCGGTCAGCGTCGCCGTCGAGTGCTTCGGCACGGAGACCGTGCCGATCGAGAACATCGAGCGCGCCATCCAGGCGGCCTTCGACCTGCGGCCGGCGGCGATCATCAAGGCCCTCGACCTGCGCCGGCCGATCTACCGCCAGACAGCCGCCTACGGCCACTTCGGCCGCGTCGACATCGACCTGCCCTGGGAGC